>JAABSE010000033.1 GCA_011390575.1 Sphingobacteriia bacterium | reverse complement strand
TCTTCCGTCTTCCGTCTTCCGTCTACGGACGAACTGCATCTAATTTATTATCAAAATATAGTCTTTTCAACCAAATTAGTAGTAGCGCCATGAGTTCTTCCCCTGTTTTACAGATTAAAAACCTGGAAATTGGTTTTCAAACCGATGAAGGTTATACCCGTGCGGTTGAGAATGTAAGTTTTACGATCGCCCGGGGAGGTACGCTGGGTCTGGTGGGTGAGTCGGGGAGTGGTAAATCGGTAACAGCACTTTCTGCCATGCGGTTGTTGCCAGGCAAAACGGCACGTATTACCGGTGGCGAGATTCTTTTTGCTCATCCTGAAAAAGGAGAAACAGATCTTTTGCGGATGAGTGAAAGGGAAATGCAGAAAATCAGGGGGAATTACATCGGTATGATTTTCCAGGAACCTATGACGTCGCTGAATCCTGTAAAACGTTGTGGTATCCAGGTAATGGAAAGTATTATCTGGCATCGCAAAGCAGGGGAGAAGAAGGCGCGCGAAAGGGTTGTCAACCTTTTCAAAGAAGTGAAGTTGCCCGAACCGGAAAAGGTATTCAACAAGTATCCCCATGAATTGTCCGGAGGTCAGCGCCAGCGGGTGATGATTGCCATGGCCATTGCCTGCGATCCCGTTCTGCTGATAGCTGACGAACCCACCACTGCACTGGATGTTACGGTGCAGAAAAATATCCTTGAACTTATACGGGAGCTGCAGACAAAGCACAATATGAGTGTCCTTTTCATTTCTCACGACCTGGGGGTAATCAGCAAGATAGCTGATGACACTGCCATCATGCGGAAAGGGAAAATCGTTGAATACGACCAGGTGGATAAGGTTTTCAATAATCCTGTTCACCCATACTCGCAGGGGCTTGTTGCCTGCCGCCCCAGAACCGACTTAAGACTTTTAAAACTGCCCGTGGTCAGCGACTTTGAAACAGAGGAGCGTTCCATTGCAGGTGAGTTGATAACCGAATCTGCTGAGCAAAGAAAAAAGCGACATGACGTGCTGTACAGCCGGAAACCCTTATTGGAAATCAAAGGGTTAAGGGCAGGTTTTGTGGTAAGAAAAAACTGGCTGGGGAAACCCAAACAATGGTTTCATGCCGTAAATGATGTGAGCTTTTCTGTTCACAAAGGGGAGACCCTGGGTTTGGTGGGGGAATCGGGCTGCGGAAAAACCACCCTGGGCAGAAGCCTGCTGCGCTTGTTTGACTTTCAGCAAGGAGAGGTCTGGTACGATGGAGTCAATCTGGCCAGCCTGTCGGGCGAGCAATTGCGTCGTATGCGGCCCCGCATCCAGATAATTTTCCAGGATCCTTATTCTTCTCTGACTCCGGGCATACAGGTGGGCAATGCCATCCTCGAACCCATGAAGGTCCATGGCCATGGTGAAAATGATACCCAGCGAAAAAAGAAAATCATGGAATTGCTTGAGAGGGTAGGGCTGGAGCCCAAACACTATCACCGGTATCCGCATGAATTTTCGGGTGGGCAACGCCAGCGAATCTGTATTGCACGTGCATTGGCCCTCGATCCCGAGTTTATTATCTGCGATGAATCTGTCTCTGCCCTGGATGTTTCCGTGCAGGCCCAGGTGCTCAACCTGCTCAATGAGCTTAAAAGAGAGTTTGATCTCACTTACATTTTTATTTCCCATGACCTGTCGGTCGTAAAATTTATGTCAGACAGGATTATGGTGATGGAAAAGGGGTTGATCGTGGAAAGTGGCGAGGCAGATCAACTCTATAATCACCCCCAAAACGACTATACCCGAAGGTTGATTGCATCTGTATTGTGAGCAACGGGTTTGTGCAATAAAAAAAAGAGGACTTGATAAGTAAAACAAGTCCTCTTTTGTTTTTTAATGGGGTGTCTGTTTATTTGACAAGTACAATTTTGAGTTTTGCTGTCAGGTTAGGAAAATCTTCAAAAATCGCCATATCTTCTTCATCAAGCTCCATTAATTCCTGCATTTCTTCTTTGGTCATGGTTTGTTCGCCAACCAATCTTGAATCGGTCTTGGTTGTAAGGGTTAAACTCATGTTCATTTGTTCATCAGAAATGGTAAGAACGTCGCCTGAAAGGGTCCATGTAAAGGGCTCTGTGCCTTCACTATCTGTAGCGCTACCTGTGCCATCATCGTTGAATGTGATGGTGACATCATCACCCTCATCATCGGCAAGTACCATATCATCCACGCCGGGAACGCCAAAGTCAACGGCCATTTCGAAAGATTCCTGCTGCCATGTGCCTACAATACTGAAATCATCGTCATCATCTTTACTGCATCCGCTAAAGGCAATAACCATTGCCATCATTGCAAGGAGAAATAATCTTGTTTTTTTCATAATGTTGTTTTTAGTGTTGTTTTTAATATAAATAACTACATTCTAACAAATTTACTAAAATTTGGCAGGGTAAACAATAAGCGTATCACGTAAAAAAACAGAAGATTTCCATGATTTATACCATGTAAACGGAGCAAAACATCAGTTTGTGTGTGTGCTGATAAAATGTTATGCTTTTTTTTGCTGGCTGTAGCAGCT
The DNA here is from genome assembly GCA_011390575.1 of Sphingobacteriia bacterium. Classification (GTDB taxonomy): domain Bacteria; phylum Bacteroidota; class Bacteroidia; order Bacteroidales; family UBA7960; genus SKVR01. The sequence goes on along the minus strand of JAABSE010000033.1, from coordinate 36,559 downwards.
TCGGCATAAAGGCTCGTAGGAGTCTGTTTCTCCAAGCATAACCAGCTTTTCGCTCACCACCGTACGGTGCGAAAAGTGCGCAAGATTGCCGCATTTTACACAAATAGCATGCACTTTGGTGATGTATTCGGCTACAGCCAGCAACTGAGGGATAGGGCCAAAGGGTTTGCCCTTAAAATCCATGTCAAGACCTGCAACAATCACCCTTATTCCTGCGTTAGCCAGTTGCGAACATACATTGGGGAGTTCGGCATCAAAGAACTGCGCTTCATCAATGCCCACTACATCCACATCATTGGCAAGCAAAATAATATTGGATGAGGAGGGGACCGGCGTAGAGAGGATTTCGTTGGCATCGTGCGATACCACTTTCTCTTCGTCGTAGCGCACGTCAATGGCGGGTTTGAAAATCTCTACCCGCTGCCGGGCTATTTTCGCCCGCTTCAAACGGCGTATCAGCTCTTCTGTTTTGCCTGAGAACATGCTGCCGCAGATAATTTCTATCCAGCCGCGCCCTCGTGAAGTGTCAATATCTTTTTCAAGAAACATGAAAGGGTATTTGCTTTTCTTTTTTAATTTTACAGGTTTTTACAGCAGGAGGTATCTTATGGAAATCCTCAAACCATTTGCAAATATAAATCTTGTATTACAATAAGAATTCAATTTTTTCGCTTTTATTTTTTACCCCAAACAATAAACCCATTATGAGCATTGCCCAAACCAAAGAAAACATCATTATTCTTCTGGAAAACATAATAAAAAGGTCTGAAAATTTAGAGAAACAGAAAGGAAGCAAGAGCCTCATGGAGATTGACCTGGCCATGGAGGATATCAGATTGCTCTATCGGGAAATGGATCGGTTAAGAAAATTCACAGAGATGGAAGCGGTTAATGCTCCCCTCGAGATAAAAGAAAGGAATATGGCCGGCCTGAGAAATGAGATGAATGCTCCTTCACCCCAAAGTGAGGTTGCCCACAGACAGGTCGATACCCCCCAAGAACCAGTTCGCGGTGAGGAAGAAAAAGAAGAGGCTGAAACACCTGCCGGAAAAGCTTCGGAACCGCATGTTTCTGATGAACAACCCAAAACAGAAGAAACCCCCGTTTCTCCTCCTTTATCTGAGCCCGAAGCACCTGTGGAGAGTGAAAAGAAGGATGAAGTACCTGCACCTCCTGCAGAGGAAGAGAAACCACGAATTGATGAAGCCCCTTCCCGGGCACAACACGAAAAAGAATCTGCGACAGGACCCGGGAATAATACTTCAGAGCAGAATGAAAACAAAGAGCCTGCTGCCGATCCCGTTATGCATAATTCACAACGAAAAGCTTCCGCGCCGGCAAAACCCATTAGTGATATACTGGACAAACAAAAGCCGGTAGTGGGCGAAACGTTTACCAATAACAAAAGCTCGGTGCATGAACGGTTAGCACATATCAAAGATGATAAGAGTATTGGTACACGCATGCAATATAAGCCTGTCACCAACATTAAAGAAGCCATTGGTATCAACGAGAAATTCCTTTTTATCAACGAACTCTTCAGCGGTGATCTCAACGCCTACAATGACGCCGTTAATCAACTCAATTCCTGCCCATCCATACACGAAGCTTTTGAATTGCTCAACAAGCTTACCATTGAGTTTCAGTGGGACGGACAGCGTTCGGCAGAAACCATTGAGAAATTTGCCAATCTGGTGCAAAGAAGATATATGTAGATAAAGCCCCGGCCGCAATGCAGGGAGCAGAAATGTAAGATTATCGGTTCCTTTGCCGGTATTGCTTCAATGAACCCGTTTTTGTTACTAATCAAATTGACTGCAAATGTCCAGACTTTATATTATTCCTACTCCGGTGGGCAATCTTGATGATATTACCCTTCGTGCCATCAAGGTGCTGGAAACTGTTGATATCCTGCTGGCTGAGGATACCCGCAAAACCGGTCTGCTGCTTAATCATTTGGGTGTGAAAGCGAAGATGATGTCGCACCATCAGTTTAATGAGCACAAAACGTTGCAGTCAGTCATAGAGCGGTTATTGTCAGGAGCAGTTGTTGGGCTGGTAAGTGACGCAGGTACGCCGGCCATTTCTGATCCCGGATTTTTGCTGGTACGCGAATGCATAAAGAATAATATTCCGGTGGAATGTTTGCCTGGTGCCACGGCATTTGTACCTGCTTTGGTTAACAGTGGCCTGCCCGCCGACAGGTTTTGTTTTGAAGGGTTCCTGCCCGTGAAAAAGGGAAGAAAAACCCGTCTTGAAGGGCTCCGCCAAGAGACCCGCACCATGATTTTTTATGAATCGCCCCACAAACTATTGAAAACCCTGGGGGATATGTCCGAAGCTTTTGGCCCTGACCGCCAGGCCTGCGTTAGCCGGGAACTATCCAAAATACACGAAGAAAACGTAAGAGGAAGCCTGCAGGAACTGATTGCTTATTACAACACCCACACCCTGAAAGGAGAAATCAGCCTGGTAGTGGCAGGTCTCTATTAGTCATCCAGCTTCAACACCGCCATAAACGCCGATTGTGGCACTTCCACGTTGCCTACCTGGCGCATGCGCTTTTTCCCTTTTTTCTGTTTTTCAAGCAGTTTTCTTTTACGGGTAATGTCACCACCATAACACTTTGCGGTAACATCTTTTCTTAGCGCTTTGATGGTTTCACGGGCAATGATCTTTGCACCGACTCCCGCCTGAATGGCTATATCGTATTGCTGTCGGGGGATCAGTTTGCGCAGTTTTTCGCATATCTTTTTGCCAAACTCATATGCATTATCACGGTGTATAAGAGAGGACAAAGCATCCACATAATCGCCGTTAAGCAAAATATCGAGTTTTACCAGTTCAGACTGGCGGTAGCCTATGGGATGGTAGTCGAAAGAAGCATACCCTCTGGACAGCGTTTTTAAGCGGTCGTAAAAGTCAAATACAATTTCGGCCAGGGGCATCTCAAAAGTAAGCTCAACCCTGTCGGTAGAAAGGTAAACCTGATTTTTGATGAGCCCTCTTTTGTCCATGCACAGGGTCATAATAGAACCTATAAATTCGGATTTGGTAATGATTTGCGCCCGGATGTAAGGCTCCTCCACATAGTCCAGCACATTGGGGCCAGGCAGATCGGAAGGATTGTTCACAATGCTCATTTCCCCCTTTTTGTTGAAGGCATGGTAGGAAACGTTGGGAACAGTGGTAATTACCGTCATTTCAAATTCCCGTTCCAGACGCTCCTGCACAATTTCCATGTGCAACATCCCTAAAAACCCGCACCGAAAACCAAAACCCAGCGCAGCTGATGATTCGGGCTCGAAGGTAAGGGAAGCATCATTAAGCTGAAGTTTTTCCATTGCGGTGCGCAACTCTTCAAAATCGTCATTCTCTACCGGGTAAATGCCCGCAAACACCATGGGTTTTACGTTCTCAAACCCCTGGATAGCTTCTGAGGTTCCTCCTTTAACATGGGTAATGGTATCGCCAACTTTCACTTCCTTGGCTTCTTTGATACCCGAAATAATATACCCCACATCACCGGCATATACCGTTTTCTTGGGCAGTTGGCTGATTTTCAGTACTCCCACTTCATCGGCATTGTATTCCTTTTTGGTATTCATGAATTTTACACGCTCGCCCTGTGATATTTTTCCGTTAAAAATACGGTAATAAGCAATTACACCTCTGAACGGATTGAAAACAGAATCGAAGATCAGGGCTTGCAAAGGTGCATCGGGTGTGCCGGTGGGTGGCGGAACTCTTGATATAATGGCTTCCAGAATTTTATCTACCCCGAAGCCGGTTTTGCCGCTGGCCGGAATGATTTCCTCCACGTCGCATCCAATGAGATCAATAATCTGATCGGATACTTCTTCGGGCATGGCACTATCGAGATCCATTTTGTTCAATACAGGAATGATGACCAGATCGTGCTCAAGGGCCAGGTAAAGGTTGGATATGGTTTGGGCTTCGATGCCCTGGGTTGCGTCAACAATAAGCAAGGCTCCCTCGCAGGCAGCGATGCTGCGCGAAACTTCATAACTGAAGTCTACGTGTCCGGGGGTGTCGATCAGGTTGAGCACATACTTTTCTCCGTCCTGTTCATAATCCATTTGTATGGCATGACTTTTTATGGTAATGCCGCGTTCACGTTCCAGATCCATGTTGTCTAACATCTGTTCCTGAAACTCCCGGATAGTAATGGTGTTGGTAGTTTGTAAAAGCCTGTCGGCCAAAGTGCTCTTACCGTGGTCGATATGGGCAATAATGCAAAAATTACGGATGTTTTTCATAGCCTGCAAAATTACAACTAAATTTGATATCTTTTAGCTGTAAACGATGGATTATTATGCGGTATTATTTTAAGCAAAAATGGACTATCGGGAATGCTGTTTTACATATGCCTGTTGCATAATAGTTCGCTCTGTTTACACCCTTTTCAACAAATGGCGAACTATTTTTGTTATAAGGGTTGCATTGAAAAAAGAGATAATTTTGTCACCTGCTATTTTATTACAAATCATATTACGAAAGGAATACAATTATGTTTACAATCACTGATAAGGCCATCGAAGAACTTAAAAATGTATTGAACGGACCTGACATGCCCGATGAAGGAGCCATAAGGGTTTTTGCCCGTAGTGGCGGGGGTTGTTGTTCTTCCAACCAGCTGGGTGTAGAAATTGCAGATTTATCAAAGCTGGGAATCAAGGGAGAAGATTTTAAAGGGTTGAAAGTTTTGGTAGATGAAGATGCCCGGGAAGTAGCAGACAATGCTACCATTGATTTTTTTGACCATCAGGAAAATCCCGGTTTCCGTGTGCTCTGGCAGAAGGAGCAGGAAGGGGGAGGATGTGGGTGTCATTAAAGTTTTTGACTGGATACCTTCATTCAGTTATTTAAGGACGTATCCCATTTAATTCACCAGTTTCTGAATCATAAAAAAATCCCGCTCTGCCAATGCAGAGCGGGATTTTTTGTGGATGAGAAATTTTGTTAGAAAATATATCTTACCCCTACCTGAAGCCTCCAGGTTTGGTTGATATTTACAATTCTTCTGTAAGAATTTTCCCTGTAAGCATCTTCAAGTTCGGGACCTGTGCCAGGCAGGGAGTTCAGGTTACTTGGAACATTGATACTGTACTGAGGAGTGTTTGTTTCTGTATCTCTGCCCCTGTAAGTTAAAGGAGCTGATTGCCACACAGTGTTTCCGACACCCCATTCGCTATTGATCATATTTCCAACGTTTAGAATGTCAAAAGTAATCTGCAGCTTGTGTCTGTCTGCCAGCTCTGTAAGATTAATATCCTGGGTAAAGCGGAAATCAAAACGGTGCAGCCATGGGAGCAATGCGCCATTACGTTCTGCAATACTGCCTCGGTTGGCGCTCAGGTAATCATCCTGCTCCATGAAATTATTGAGAATATCCCACTGCTGAGCAGGGTTTAGTTCTTCTCCGTTAACTTCTACCGGAATCAGGTTGATCTCACTGGCAGAATTGGGTATATACATCAAACGGGATGCTCTGTCGCCAAAGTTACCTGCATACACATAGCTGTAACGGCCACCTTCACCACCTGTGTAGTATATTGAGAAGGAAGAAGTATTTTTGCTGCTCAGAGCACGTGTGTCAAATGAAAAGAAACTCACGATGCGGTTGGGCTGGTCGAAACGGCTGAAGCCCATTTCAGGAGAGTTTCTGTCGATTGAAACCACATCAGGCCATAAGGAGGCAGCTTGAGATCCTCCGATCAGACCATAATCACGACTAACACCACGGGTATAAGCAAAACTGGCGAAAATGCCATTTTCAAAATCTTTCTGAAGCTGTCCTGTTACAGACCAATAGTAACCTTTGTTGGTGTTGGTAAGCATCATCACTTCATTGAAGTTCGGATTTTCTCTGTAATCGTTAAAGTATGGTCTTTGATCAACACCAGAGAAAGTTCCTGAGGGTTCGGCAAGGTTAATGTTTTGTGCCAATGGGCTGTTAAAGTCTTTAGAGTAGATGCCTTCTAATGTGGCTACAACATCAAAAGGTAAGCGATAATCTAAAGCAATATTGGTACGCCAAACCTGTGGGAATCGGAAATCAGGATCTGTGATATTTATGTCTCTTGATATCTGTGCTTCTGCTGCACTGGGTTTGTAAGTTGCAGGATCTGGTGCAAAACCATCCCATGCAGGACGGCCACCTGTTCCCCATTCATTTTCTTGCCAGTATTCGTTTCCATCCTCATCTTCTTCAAGTTTCCATTTGTCCCAGCCGGTAAGACCACGGGTAACGCCATTAGCAGAGATCTGGTTGGAGATCCATACAAAAGGAATACGACCTGAGAAGAATCCACTTCCTCCGCGCAAACGAAGCGTATTGTCTCCAAAAACATCATAGTTGAAAGACAACCTTGGAGAGAGCATTGGTTTCACCCCTGGGAATACACTTACGTCGGGTGCAATTAAATTGTCAGGATCATTGGGGTCAGAAAATCTTTGTTCGGGGTGGTTCTCAAAAATTGAGTCCAACCTGGGGTTGTTAGGCGCATCGATGGGGAAGAAGGGCATATCAATCCGCAGACCAGCAGTAACGGTAAGATCCCGGTTTACCTCAAACTTATCCTGGAAATAAATACCAAATTGTCCGAATGCTGTCTCATCCAAAGGAAGATCATCAGGGCCTTCATATGAAAAACTCATGGCAAAACCGTCAGGAGTAACCGTGGGGTCGCGGTCAATTACTGCAGCCACAAAATTGTCGTAAGAGTTAAACCTGTAAAAAGTATGTGCATTGGGATTAAATGCATTGGCAAATGTCATATATTCCAGGTTTAAACCTGCAGTAAGTGTATGACGTCCCATAAACATAGAGAAGTTGTTGGTGACGTTGTAGATGTCATTCTGCAAGAGGTTTCCTACTGTATATAGTTCATTTCCAAGTGCAAAGTAATACAATGGAGTTCCCAGGGGTAATGGGTTGCCATCTTCATCCACATCTCCGGGTTTGGGGCCATCCCACTCCAGAACTTCAATAAAAGGAAATGTTTGTCCGTTGGGTACACTACGCTTGGGATCCTCTACGGAAGTGAAGCCAATGTTGAGGTTATTGGCAAAGCGGGTACCGAATACTGAGTTCAATTCCGCAACAAATGAATTAACATTGTTGTCAACAGAATAGTTGGCATTTCTGAAAGTGAGAGCTTCCATGCCAAAACGGTTGGTGTTGCGGTAACGGGTTACATTTCTTACACTGTTACCATTGATAGTTACATCTCTGAATGCTGAGTAACGGTTGTATCTCAATGACGCTCTGTGATTAGGGTTGATATTATAGTCGAGTCTGAAGTTGAGCCTCAGGGCTTCATTGGCAAAAGGATAGTTTTCGTATCCACCAGTTTCGTAACCATAAATTTCACTCATTTGCTCTCTTACAAAATCCATTCTGTCTGCAGGAACCCTGGTAACATTGGGGCCTGACAGGCCTGGACGAGCTGCCAGTCGGCTGTCGCCGGGAGCTGAAGACTCTTCCTGTTCAACACTTACAAAGAAAAACAATCGGTCGCGAATGATGGGGCCTCCTATGCTGGCTCCTCTGATGGTTGTCATGGCATCATCAGCATTGAAGCTATCATCACCTATCTTCCGTCCAATCATGTATTCGTTACGAATGTAATTGTAAAGTGAACCACTGAAAGAGTTTGTTCCACTTTTTGTAATAGCATTTACGTTGGCACCTGTGAAGCCACCCTGACGAACATCAAAAGGAGCAATGTTGATTTGAATCTCTTCAATAGCATCCATACTGATGGGGTTGGAGGCTGCAAACTGGCCGGAACCCAAACCAAAGTTGTTATTGTAAATGTTACCGTCCACTGTGTAATTATTGAAGCGATTGTCACGTCCGGCGAAACTGGAGCCGTTGCTAAGAGGACTTAGTTTGGTATAGTCTTCTATTGAACGCGAGATGGTAGGCATTTGCTGCATGGTTTCGCTGTTAACGTTGGTGGCAGCACCTGTACGGTCAGCGTTCATCAATGGATCCAGGCGACCTGTTACAATTACTTCTTCCAGTGTGGTTCCTGCTTCCAGCATAATGAACAAAAGGCTTCTGGTTTCACCCAGGGCAAGACGCAAATCAGCAATTACGTCAGTCTGGAAACCAACATAGGATACAGTTACCGTGTAAGGGCCCCCTGTACGTATGTTGGGCAGATTAAAACGACCATCTTCACGGGTGGTCGTACCATAGCGAGTACCTGAGGGTTCATGAACTGCCACCACATTGGCATCAGCCAGGGGCTGACTTTGCATGTCCATTACCATACCTTCAATGGCCGAGGTGGTTACACCCTGCGACCAGGAGGTGTTTTGTATGCCCAAAAGCATTAGCATGCTCAGTGCAATAAACAGTAGGTTGGTTCTTTTCATTTTTCGTTGATTTTTGTTTGAATTTGTTTTTGTTTGTTGAAATTAATTCAGTCTGCTTGGGTTAATATTAATCTATATTATTGTGATACCTGATTCTTTGGTTTGGACTGCAAAATTACACAGCCAGCATTTTATTTTTACCCTTCCGGTTTTATTTTTTCCTTAGATTTGTGTTAAGTTAATGTTAACAGGTCGTATTTTTGAAGTTAACTGTAAAAATAGGAGGATTTTTTATAGCTCAACTTTTTGTTGTCAATTATTTATTAACACCTTTTGCGTTGTTTTTTAACAGGGTTTAAGCAAACCTTTATTAACAAAGCAAAAAGAGTCTGTTGGATGAGTCATACTTATTGCGTTAAAATGAAAAATTTGCAGGGTTTGTCAAAAAATAATTGCGGGTCTTCTTGATGTGGCAGGAGCTTTTCCTTTTTTGAGGGTGAAAGCAAAAGTAGATCCTATTCCCAGGGTGCTTCTAACATTGATGGTTTGGTTGTGCGCTTCAATAATGTGCTTCACGATGGCCAGCCCCAGGCCCGAACCGCCTTCGCCAGATTTTCTTGTACGGCTTTTGTCTCCGCGATAAAACCGTTCGAAAACCCGCGGCAATTCTTCACGGGGTATTCCGGTTCCGCTATCGGTAACTTCCACCAGGATGTTTTCATCCATATCAAAAAAGCTGATTTTGGTTCTGCCGTTTTCGGTTCCGTATTTTATAGAATTAACTACCAGGTTGGTAATGACCTGCTGGATGCGAAATCGGTCGGCTGACACATAAATAGGATTCTCATAATTCTGGGCAAGAAAAAGCCTGATATTCTTCTTTTCTGCTTTTATTTCCAGCAAATCAACCACTTCATTGCACAAGGCAACAATATCGAACCGTTCCATCTTCAGTTCCATTTCTCCGGCTTCAAATTTTGATATTGCTTCCAGATCCTCGATGATGGAAATCATGCGGTCAACACTTTTTTCTGTTCTTTCGAGGTATTTCCGGTTGATGGCAGGGTCTTCCATTCCTCCGTCGAGCAACGTCAGAACATATCCCTGAATGTTGAAGATAGGTGTTTTGAGTTCGTGGGAAACATTGCCCAGAAACTCACGCCGATAGGCTTCCAGTTTCTTCAAATCGTCAATTTCCCGGGTTTTTTTCTCTGCCCACTCAACCACTTCTATGTTCGTTTGCTCAATAATATCTGTTTTGCTCAGAATAGCTGTTTTTTGCTCACGACGAGGGGCTTTTAACTGGTGGATGGTTTTGTAAATGAGCCTGATTTTTTCGTAAATAAATTTATCGAGGATGTATTTGTAAACAATGAAAGAAACAGGGAAGATGACCAGATTGGTAATTACAAAAACGGTAGCCTTCCATTGGGTTTGGGAAAAATAACCCACAAGGGTGTAAACCACAGAAAAGGCAAGCATGATAACAAGCGATGCCAGCAGCGATAAGCGTTGGGAAGTGGAAAGGTTCATGGAATATTCAGGTTGCAATTAAAGGAATCAATTAAATATCCGTTACGAATAACGCACATATAAGTAGAGATAACCAGGGAAATGTGAAGCAAGGTTTTACGAAACATCAAATTTGTATCCTACCCCTTTTACCGTTTTGATGAGTTCCATGCCAATTTTCTCTCTTAATTTTCGCACGTGTACATCGATGGTGCGATCTCCCACTACTACATTGTTTCCCCATACTTTCGAAAATATTTCTTCCCTGGAGAAAACCTTGTTGGGTTTGGATGCCAGCAGGTTGAGCAATTCAAATTCTTTTTTGGGAAGTACAATCTCCTGATCCGATTTAATGACAACGTATCTTTCTTTATCAATAATGATGCTCCCTACTTCCAGGGTATTGGTTTCGTCGGCTTCTGCATTGGCCGAATAGCGTCTTAGTAATGCTTTTACGCGGCTAATCAGCAGCGCGGGTTTGATGGGTTTGGCCACATAATCATCAGCACCGGCATCAAATCCAGCCATTTGCGAATAGTCCTCGCTGCGGGCTGTGAGAAAAATAATGATGCTGTTGGCCAGTTGTGGGATTTTTTTTAGCTCAAGGCAAGTTTCCATTCCATCCATCCCAGGCATCATTACATCCAGAATGATGAGGTGTGGAAGAATCTTTTTTGCGGTAGCTATGGCGCTTAGGCCATTGTTTTCGGTGAACACCTGATACTCTTCCTTCCGTAAATTATATCCGATAAACTCAAGGATGTCGGGTTCATCATCCACCAGAAGGATTTTGTAGTCATTATTATTCATCAGCAAATTGTTGGTTTAAGGAACTGACTTTCGCACTTATGGAAAAAATATCCGGTGTATAATTCGTTTTTTCTGCATTACTGCATTTTATAAAAACTTTTTACATCACCATATTTTTTTTACAATGAACAAAGGTAATTATATTTTCATTGAAGTAAATCTGTTTTTGCAACCTTAGGGTCTAATAATCAGTATAATTAAAATGCAGTTAACAATATATTAATGTAAATTTAAACTATTGTCATGCATGATGAGAAGAATGTTTTGAACCCGTAACGAGCGGGGGAAGAATTATGTATAGATTCGCATTTTGTTAGTATACACATAATCAGGTGATTATTGCTTCCAATCAGATTGCAGGGTTTCTCTGCGAATAAATTGTAAATTTGATCAATGATTTTTCACTGATTCAATATTTGTAAGCGTGAAAAAAAGATACAAAGCATTACTGGGGCTTGCAGTTATTTTTATTGGCATACCATTTATTTTATGGTTAGCCTGGCTGCTAACAACGCCAAAACCCATCTCCATTTTTATAATGGACAAAACTTCCTACACCGAATATAATATAAGGCACCGGGCCATCAACTGGGTGTTAAAACACTATCGGTTTGTAAAACCCAATGGAAAGGATTATAGTCCGGATAATGATTACTTTGGTTTTTACCCCGGAGAAGAAGCAAATTATACCATAAGAGACTTGTCCGGGTTGAATCCTTTGGAAATTAGCCGATTGTCTATTCAGTACCAGGCAGCTTACTATGTGGACAGCTATGGTGTTTATTCCAACATGTATCCTGAAGGAAATACGAATGACGGACCTGTTGAAAAAATTTACGGAGGATTGGCACGGGAAGATTTATTATTTCTGGAAAACATGTTGAAAGCAGACAAACTCATCATGGCCGAATTTATATTTCTGGCTCCTCCTACGCAACTGGCAGAGAGAAGAAGAGCAGAACAAATGCTGGGGATAGAATGGCAGGGGTGGACAGGTAGGTTTTTTCATTCACTGGATAAAAATCATCCCGACAGGTTCTTACCGGGATGGATTCCGGAACTTTATGAAGCTCAATACGGAGAATCATGGGCATTTTCAAGAGCAGGAGTTGTATTTGTGCATGAGGATCAAACCCTGGTTGTGCTTGAAGAGGAACTTCACCTGGACAATGCTTTGCCGCATATTCATACAAACGCGGATATGCGCAACAAATACGGGGTTACTGAGAAAATAAGCTATCCGGGCTGGTTTGATATTACCCTGCCTGTTTCAGAAACAGCGAGAGCGTTATCCTGGTACGAGTTTGACTTTACCCCGGAGGGAGAAAAGTTGTTGAGGCAACATCAGATTCCCCTCAGATTTCCTGCCGTATTATTTGATGAGTCGCCCAAACGCATGTATTACTTTGCGGGTGATTTTGGTCACAATCCCGTATCGAGACGATTTATAAGGTTAAAAGGGGCGAAGTATGCTGAACTATTTCTGGCAGATCTTACCGACCCTACCGATAAAAGCGGATTTTTCCTGGCATATTATTTACCGCTGGTGAAAAGCATTATAGGGAATTATCAGGATGAAATTGTAGCTTTTTAGAAACTATTGCATGGCAAGCATTTCCTCTTGCTTTTCCTCAAATAAAGGGTAAGGGCAATTGTTTACGATCCTTCTGATTTGATTTTCCAGCCCGGAAATTGATGCGGTGGTGTTGTTGAGGATAACTATCAATGTGTTTTCCGGTAACCTTACGTAAGCGGTTCTGAAACCTTTCCACCATCCATTGTGGTAGATGATGTTTTGTCCCTGATTCTGTCTTATTCTGAAACCAAAACCATAGTTGGTTCGGTAGCCGTTGCGCAATTGCCCGCTTTCAAAGGCCATTTGTTTTGTTTCAAGAGATACCAGTTGATTATGCTCCAATGCATTATCCCATTTCAATAAGTCTTCTGTAGTGGAAAAAATGCCTTTATCTCCTGTAATTCCATCATTGAAATCTACGGGTATTTCTCTGCGCCATCTTCCGGCTCTTTCGTACCCTCTGGCCAGGCTTGCAACAGCATCTATTTCATCGAGATCCAAACCGGGATGATAAACAAATGAGTTTTCCATTCCCAGGGGAGTAAAAATGTTGTTTTGAACAAAGTCTGCAAAACTTTCTCCGCTGATCTTTTCTACCAGCATGGCCAAAAATGCATAACCGGTGTTGGAGTAGCTGTATCTCCTGCCGGGAGTAAAATTCAGGGGAAGAGAATGTGCATTGATTAGATCAAGCATATCCTGATGTACCGGTAAACGTTCCTTTTTCCAGTAGTTGTCTACAGTATAAAAGTAATTTTGCAGCCCCGAGGTATGGTTGAGCAAATGTCTTACCGTAATGTCAGAATAGGGAAAGCCCGGGATATAAGCAGCTACAGTATCGTCGAGGTTTATAAGTCCTCTCTCTTTAAGTATAAGTATTGAAAAAGCAGTAAATTGTTTTCCTGCAGATGCCAGCTGGAAAATGTTGTTTTCAGCGGCAAATTCTGTTTTGTCGGTAAAGCGGGCGTGGCCTCTGCTTCTGTTGTAAACCGCTTTACCCTGGTGGGCAACCAGCAAGCTGCCATTAAATCCTCTTCTATGCAGCAAACTGTCAAGCGACCTCTCAATGAAAGCTTTGTATTCAGGATTAAACTCAACGTGGGGAGTAAAATACCAACTTAGCTCTTCCTCAATGGGTCTGCCATCGGGCTGTTTTTCAACGGCCTGATGGTAGTTTCCTATCAGGAGAAATAATACAATAAACATTACACTGCGTAAGGATGTAAAAGTGGGAATTATATTGAGAAGAATGGACCTCATACTGCAATCTTGTTTGGAGTTGGATTATTCAAAGCGGCAGGTGCGCTGAAGCTTGTTTGTTTATGCTTATTCTTTTGTTCTGTGCAAATTTAAGTAAATCATAAAGAAAGATATTAGGGGAATCACGGTGTTAAAGCGGGTAAAATTTACCGGGCATTCTCCTTTATTATACGTACCTTGACAGGTAAGGGTTTCGTGTCGTTGAAACGGATGTTTCTGTCGGTCAGATTCAGGGTCTTCGTTTTGCGATATTTTCCTGTTACAGTAAAACAATATGCTTTTTGTAAATTCTTGGGTATTTTTAACTTTAGAGGCTTTTGTTTATGCAGTTTTCCGTGCAATAAAGGAGAGCGGTTGCCTTATTTTTTTACCAGAAAACATAGGAAATGCCAAATGTCCATAAAGTATTGTATTGACCGCGGTTGTACCAGACTTTTCCTCCACCTGCATGAGGACGGATAGGAGTAAGTGAGTTGGAAAATCCAAAGGTAAAGTCAAGAGAAGATCTTAAAGGAAAAGAAAAGCCCAGCAAAATGTTGAGTTCAGCAGGATGAAAGTCTTCCCTTTCCTCCGCAGGCACGGGAGTTCCCATGTCGGTTTCAAGATAATCGACTACTACTGAAAGCGAAAGACCTGCGCTAATTTTAAGCTGCTCCAGGAAGGTAATATCCGTGTACCTGGAAATATCCATTCTGTAATGCAGGGGAACTTCTACATATTGAAGGTCAAATTTATATTCATAAAAGTTGTTTCTTTCATTGGGAACCGACTTGCTACCCTTGCGAATATACATGATCTCAAGCATCAGGTCGGTGTAGTCTGTTATTTCAACGAAAGTAAAGGCAGAAGCAAACCACCCCAGTTTATTGGGGCCACCCAGGTTGTCTCCTGCTACTTCTGAGGCTACCAGTCCTCCGCGTAAGCCTCCCTGAAATCGCTGGGCCGAAGCAACCTGGAAAAACATTGCCATACCGATAGTTAAAACAAGTATTTTTTTGCCCATTTATATATCCTTTTTCTATTAGTGACGTATAAGCTGTTATTTGCTGAGAAACCTTTGCTAAAATAGAAATAATAAACGAACTTTCACATAGTAAATTGAATAAGTGCCGTCGCGTGAAAAATACCTGTCACTGTTTGCAGATAATTGTTAGAAGATCGAATAATCAGGGTACTTTTACCGGAAGCTCCTGTGCTCTGCACCCAGGTTTCCTATGGTGCTGCCGGGATGTTATTGGGAACTTAAGAATAACCATTGCAGGATGGATAATATTGCCAAAACTTAAGGTTTTTCTGATGCGCTATGAATTTAGAAGCCGGAAATGGCAGAAGTTGCCTTGAAATAAACAGGTATTTAAAACTATTTGGATGAGATTTTTGATAAAATTTATAATTTAGCTAAATGTATTAAGATCTGTTAATAACCTTATTCGTCGATAAAAACTATTTTTTCTTGTTGTTGATAAAATGGAAGTTTATACACCAAATTAACATAAAACAATGATTCAACACTTACATGATTATATACCTGTAAATTCAGTAAAAGAGTTAAGCGTATACCAGAAAATCCTTGACAATACTGCCATTCTTGTGCTGGCAGATGAAGACAGGCAAATTACTTACGTTAACCAGAAGTTTTGTGAAAAATCAGGATTAAAGCGTGAGGAAGTCCTGGGTCAGCCCATGGATGTTATACGTGCGAATGACTTTAGCAAAGATGAATTGAAAAACATGTGGTCAACCCTCGAGCAGGGTATTGTATGGCAAGGGGAGCTGCTGAATGTACAGCGCGAAAATCAATCCTATTGGGAAGAAGCGGTGATTTACCCGTTTTGTAACAATGGAAGCAAACCTTACCAGTATTTATCTATAGGATCTGATATTACTCCCTTCAAAAATGCCGTTCAAATCAAAGACCAGTTTCTGGCCAATATGAGTCATGAACTGCGAACTCCCCTGCATAGCATCTACAGCCTTTCCAACCTGCTTGAGGAAACAAGCCTGACAGATGAGCAAAACAACTATGTGGAGAACATCCTTAATGCCACCAGTATCCTTATGAGAATGGTTGAAGATATGCTTGATCTGAATAAAATAGAGACAGGTCAGATCCGTTTCCAGAACAAGATCTTCAATCCCCAGATTATTGTTAATTCGCTGGCCAAGATGTTCAGGGAAAAATCCAAAGAGAAAAAGCTGAATTTTACCCTGGAATATGACCCTGCTATGCCGGAATTTGTTTTAGGCGACCCCTTCCGGTTGAAGCAAATACTTATGCATTTGCTGGAGAATGCTGTAAAATATACCCGGAAAGGTGATGTTGAATTAAAATGCCGACTGGCAGGCAAGAATCCTGAAAATTTTGTTTTTGAATTCATTATAACCGATACAGGAATTGGCATAGCAAAGGAGAATCTGGCTCTTATACAGGAAAAGTTCCAGCAGGAAAAAATTGATGACAAACGGATTTACAAAGGGCAGGGGCTGGGCTTGTCTATTGTAAAACAACTAATTGAATTGCAGCAGGGAGAATTTACCATCTCAAGCCGCGAAAGCGAAGGTACTCAAGTGCAGTTTCTGATTCCCTACCAGTTTCCTCTCAGCGAGAAGGCAGATACCCCATTGATGGAAAACGGCAGTGAGGTTGAAAAAGTTGGCACCATGAAGGTGCTGATTGCCGAAGATGTTGATATCAACCAACTGGTCATTAAGAAACATATGCAAAAGTTCGGGTTTAGTGCCGACTTTGCCGAAAATGGAAAAATAGCCGTTGAAAAGCTCAGAACCGGTAGTTACGATATTGTGCTCATGGATATGCAAATGCCTGTAATGGATGGGTATGAAGCCATTCGAATTATCCGGAAAGACTTTCCCGAACCGGTAAAGAGTATTCCTATTATTTCGATTACCGCAAGCGTAATGGGCGAAGCACCTCTGAAATGTCTTGAGGCCGGAGCCAACGATTATGTGCCAAAGCCCTATGACATTAAAGATTTGAGAAAGAAAATGGAAAAGTGGGTAACACCCGCAAATAACAACCAAAACACCCCCGATATGAAAGAAGAAGATAAAAAGAATGAATCGCTTATTGATTTGGACTATCTTGACCAATTAAGTGAAGGGGACGATGATTTCACCATCAGTATGCTCTCTTATTTCCTGGAAAATACCCCGGGAGTCCTGAACGACATGAAACAATTTTACCAGGACAAAGACTGGAAAAGCCTGCGCAATGTTGCACATAAATTTAAACCTCAACTAACTTTTATGGGGATTAAATCTGTTTTTAACGAGGTGGAAACCATCGAACAGAATTCTGCCAATGAAGTGAATACAGATGATATTCCTGAATTGTTAAAAAAGGTGGAAGCGGTGTGTGTTGATGCAATGGAGGAAATAAAAGCAGAACTTGAAAAAATCCTTGACAAGAACCAGGAGTGAAATGCTTTACGGACCACTGATTTCTGCTCAACGAAATTGTACACAAGCGCTGGTTGGAAAGTTGGCTGTGACTTTTAGCTTTAACATAAAAGGCGGAATGCAGCCATGGGATTTGGTGACATATTGACAACCATGCACAATGAGGTTGGTTTGTGAGAAAAATTATGGGATAACCCACGATTATTTTTCAACAAATGACGTATTTAAATTGCTTTTTTGCTTGTTTGGCCTTTTTTTTTCTTATTTTTGGGACACTTTATATAAGAAGTTGGTCTGAATAGGAGAACCATCGGGTAAATAGCGAAAAACTGTGTGGTTGTATTTCGAATTAAAAGCAATTAACAACTAAAAATATAAGAAATGAAAATTCTGGTATGTGAAGACGACTTCATGATGATAAAAGCCATTGAGCATAAGCTTCAGCGTGAAGGTTATCAGGTGGAAGTGGCCAATGACGGACGAGTTGCCTCTGAAAAAATAAAAGCAGCAGATTATGATCTGATTATTACAGATCTTCTTATGCCTTTTACCGGTGGATTGGAGTTAATCAATCTTACCCGGAATGAATTAGGCAAATCAACTCCTATCATTGTGTTATCCAAAGTGGGTAACGAAGAAACCATCATTGAAGCTTTCAAACTTGGAGCCGACGACTACCTTACCAAACCTTTCAGTCCCAATGAATTGTCCATCAGAGTTAAAAGGTTTCTGCTTAAACGTTGAACCTCTGACAGGCTATTATTTTAAAACAAAGTTTTCATTATTTTTCAGAGGTTCCATTTGCGAATCTCTGAACTTGTTAACCACATAAACCTTATGAAAGAACCAAACAGGTATTTAGTATCCTTGCCCCCAAAAATAGCCTCCGGTCTTCTCCTGTTGTTTTTGCTCGTTTTCAATAGTGCACTGTTTGCGCAACCCCCCGTAGAAGAAGATCCCGATGGATGGTATTTCAGGGCACGTGAGCTTGCTTTCGAAGGGAAAAACGAAGAAGCAAGAGAAATCTGCCGGCAAATCCTTGAAGTCTATCCCGACTATCACGATGTAAAAATACTCAAGGCAAGAACCTACTCATGGGAAGGTGAGTTTGTGCAATCCAATGATTTGTTACGCGAAGTTTTACAGGCCGATCCGGGCAATAAAGAGGCACTCTTTGCACTTATTGATTTACAAATCTGGTATGAAGATTATAAAGAGGCCCTTAAGTTCATCGATATTGCTTTGACCGACGATCCCAATAATGCCCATCTTTTGTATCGCAAAGCGCTTTCACTGAAAGAAACCGGAGACGAACTGGCAGCAGTAGTATTGCTCAATCAGATACTTGACCTGGACCCCACCCATGAAGAAGCCAGAGAATTGCTTGACTCCATAAAAACCAACCGCCTGCTCAACCATGTTGGGGTAGGATACAGAGGTTCGCATTTTCTTGAAAGCGATATAGATATCGATCCATGGCATTTGTTTTATGCTGAGCTGGGACGTCGCACCCGGGGCCTGGGTCCGGTTATGATTAGAGCCAATTATGCCTTAAGGTACGATGTCAATAGTCTTCAGATTGAAGCTGATGCTTACCCCACTGTACGGCCTGGTACGTATCTCTATCTTAACCTCGGCTACTCACCCGACAGCAGGCTGTTTCCCATTACAAGGTTTGGATTTGAGGTTTACCAGACACTTCCCGCTGCATGGGAGTTTTCAGGAGGTTTCAGGATTCTTAATTTTGATGAAAGAGAGAGTCTGATTGTAACCAAGGACCTGCTCATTGTCACCGGTTCATTAACCAAATATTACAAAAAGTATTATTTTTCTTTCAGACCCTATTTTACTTTCTCCTCTGTGGGAGATGACCCCAAATCCAACTCTTATTTCCTTACCGTGCGTCGTTTCTTCTCTTCTACTGAGCATTATCTTTCTCTTATGGTGGGCAGAGGGTTTTCTGCCGATTATGATAAGATTGCCGGTGCTCAGATTTATGACTTGAGTGGTACAATAGCGGAGGCAATGCTTATGTATCAGCAACGGATTTCTACACGGTTTCTGTTCAAAGCAGGAGTAGGATATAAAATATATGATCAAATTGAGAATGAAAATGCGCTTTTCGGAAACCCCACTGTGTTTGAGGGAGGTTTGATATACCGGTTCTGAGCCAAAAATGATTATGAACTAATAATGCCAAACGAATGATATATTTTAGAAGACATCTTTTGCTTACAGTCACGGTGGTTTGCTTGCTGATGGTAGCTGGCATCAACGAAGTAAAAGGGAATGGTATTTCTTCAGTGAGCCCCGGCCTGTTTTCTGTAAAAGAATGGGCAGGCCTGGAGAATGGTAAGATTACACGCATTTTCAGTGTAGTGCAAAGTCTTGAAGGAACCTTTTCCTCCGTTGAAGCACAGATGTATGAAGAATCAGCAAATTCTTCAGTGCAGTCTTCACAAAGCACCCTGGAGAATCTGCGCCTCAGATTTCTGCAAGCCTCATTAAAGGTGAAGATACTGGTAGTTATTTTAATTTACATGGTAGTCAGTATTCTTGTCCTTTTTATCAGCATACTCATCAATCGCCAGATTAAAACCCGCCAGCGAAAAAAGACAAAAGAACTGAAAGATGAATACCAGGAGCAGCTGGCAAGCTTCCTGTTTGATGACGAAGTGGAGAAAATTGAATTCAGGGGAATCAATAAAAAATCGAACCGTCAGATTTTTATGGATGAGCTCATGGAGTTGCACAATAATCTCCATGGAGAAGTGTCAGATAAACTCAAGGATCTTTATTTTAACCTGGAATTGCACAAAGATTCTCTGAAAAAGGTCTACAACCGAAGATGGTACCTTAAGACAAAAGGCTTCGGAGAGCTTGCCCAGATGGATGTTAAAGATGCCAACGATAAAATAATAAGTTATACCAATTCAGATAATCCGGTTCTGCGAATGGAAGCCCAGGTTGCGATGGTAAAACTGGCTGAGGAACGTCCGCTGAGTTTTCTTGATAACCTTGAGCATGAGTTGTCCTACTGGGAACAGATAAATATTTATGATACCCTTGTCTTTCATCAGATTTCTATTGACTCTTTTGAAGAGTGGATGGACAGTAAGAATCCCTCAGTAGTAGTCTTTTGTCTGAGGATGATTGGACTTTTCAAGCATGTGCATTCAGGACCCAAGGTAAGAGAACTGTTGTTCAGCGACAATCCCGAAATAGCCCTTGCTGCCGTGCAATCCATGAAATCACTCGAAATTGCTGAATACATTGATGATTTGAAAGTTCTGTATCGTAGCGAAACCCTTAAGCTTATCAATATACTCAAAAATCAAAGGAAGGATGAATCAGACAAGGAAATTAGAAGTCTTGACGATTTACTCCCGCGAAAAATCAGGTACGAAATTGTAAAAGCTTTGGCCCCGCTGGCTTCAGCCGACGAAGTACCTTTTCTGCAACAAGTGGTATTGGAGCCTGAAAATTCTTATAAAATCAGGCTGTTAGCCATTTCTGTTTTATACTCAATTCCTCCTGAAGGTGAAAAAAGTATTGAAGAGATGATCAACGGAGATGATGAGTTGGTAAAGAAAATGATTAATAACGTAAAACAAAACCAGGAGTCATGATAGAATTTTTCAGGTCCCTTCAGTTTATCGTTGAGAATGGTATTATTCTTATCACTATATTTATTTTTGGATCGTATGTAACGCTTGCCTTGTTTTCTGCATTGTCCATGCTTAAATATATAAGAACAAATTCTTTTGTTGACTATAAAGTGTTGCTTTCTTCGCCTTTGGCACCCTCAATTTCCATTATTGCTCCTGCCTACAACGAAGGCAAAACTATCATTGACAATATCCGGAGCTTGCTCTCCCTGCATTATAATGATTTTGAGGTAATTATTGTTAACGATGGGAGCGCTGATAATTCCATGGAAAAGGTGATAAAAGCCTATGACCTCGAGCTGGTGGAATTTGTGTATGACGAAAAAATCACAACACAACCTGTCAGGGGAATCTATAAATCGCGAAACAAAGCTTTCAGTAAGCTTGTGGTTATCGACAAGGAGAATGGAGGGAAGGCAGATGCTTTGAATGCCGGAATCAACTTCTCTCAAATGGACTATATTTCGGTGGTTGATGTTGACTCGGTGCTGGTGGAGGATGCTTTGCTTATCATGGCCAAGCCTTTCCTGGAAGAAACCGATAAAAAGATTATTGCTTCCGGTGGAGTAATTCGTATCGCCAACTCCTGCAAAATTGAAGATGGAAAAATAACAGAGGTGAAACTACCCCGTAAATTTTTGCCACGTGTGCAGGTTCTGGAATATACCCGCTCGTTCCTGATGGGCCGCATGGCCTGGAGTAAACTCAATGGTCTTTTGCTGGTCTCCGGTGCCTTTGGTATGTTCAACAGAGATATTGTAAGCAAAGTGGGTGGGTATAATACCAACCTGGTGGGTGAAGATATGGAGCTGATCGTACGCATGAGAAGATATATGTCGGAGCAGAAGCAGAAATATAAAGTGATTTATATTCCCGACCCCTTGTGCTGGACAGAAGTTCCTGCTACCCTTAAAGTGCTTGGCCGACAACGTGACCGCTGGACCCGGGGAACCATGGAAAGTTTGTTTATTCATTTCAAACTCTTCTTTAACCCAAAGTTTGGAAGCCTTGGTCTTATGGGACATCCCTATTGGTTTTTCTTTGAATGGCTGGCTCCCATTCTTGAATTTGTAGGAATAATTTATTTTATTATCATTGCCCTGCTGGGTATCCCCAACTGGCCTTTCTTCTTCCTGCTGCTCGGGGTGGTCTACTTTTTTGCCGTCACACTTACCCATTGGGCTATTTTGTTTGAAGAACTATCCTTCCACCGATACCAGCGAAAACGAGAAGTGGTGAAAATGCTCTTCACTTCTATGCTCGAACCCATATTTTATCACCCCTTCATCCTGATATTCAGTATCAGGGGTAATTTTAAGTATTTTATCGGTGAGAAAACCTGGGGTAATATGGACAGGGTTGGATTTGCGGAAGAAGAAAAAGAAAAGGAAAAATAAGCTTTCTTTTACGAAAGTACGTGTCTTAAAACGCTTATTGATTGCGAAAGGGGTTCATTGCCGGTGAACCCTTTTCAATTTATGATGGGGGAGAAGTATTTTTCCCGGATGAGCGGAAAAACATCCGGAGGACAATGCCGCACAAACTGATTTTTTCTGTATTATCTTTGCACCGGTAAGTAACACCTGAATAATCCTGTAAACGAAAAATAAATTATTGCTGAATTAAACCCAAAGTATATGATAGTTTCTATGACCGGATTTGGCAAGTCAAGCGTTGTGCTTGCAGACAAAACCATAAAAACCGAAATCCGGACCCTCAACAGCAAAAACCTGGATCTTACCGTTAAGCTACCTTCCATATACCGCGCGCGCGAAAATGCCATCAGGGGCATGCTCGGCAATTTACTGGAAAGAGGGAAGGTGGAACTGATGGTAACACTGGAATGCAACGATGAAAATGCATCCTATGCCATTAATACTCCTCTTTTACTGCATTATTTTAAGGAAATGAAGAAGGCTGCAAGTCAGGCTGAGATACAGCTTGCTGATAGTTTCTTCCCTGATTTACTTCGTTTGCCCGAAGTTTTGAAACCACAGACAGAAGAACCCGATACAACAGAATGGACGGCACTGGAAAAGTCTGTAAATGAAGCGATCAGACAGGTAGTTGAATTTCGTGAATCGGAAGGAAAACATCTTTTTGAAGATATTCTCGCCAGGGAAAACATTATCAGAACCCTGCTGAAGGGTATTGAACCTTTTGAAAAACAACGAATTCAAAACATCAGGGAACGAATTATCCGATCCCTGAAAGAGATTTCAGAAGATGTGCGCATTGACCAGAACCGCTTTGAACAGGAAGTGATTTTTTACCTGGAAAAACTGGATATAACAGAAGAGAAAGTAAGACTGGAAAAGCATCTTGATTATTTTAATGAGACCCTTAACAGCCAGGGAGCAGGAGGGAAGAAGCTTGTATTTATAGCCCAGGAAATCGGGCGGGAAATCAATACCATTGGAAGCAAAGCCAACGATGCCTCCTTGCAAAAGTTGGTGGTTCAAATGAAAGATGAGTTGGAAAAAATCAAAGAACAATTAATGAATGTATTGTAATGAAGAGTGAAAGTAAAGGGAAACTGATTATTGTATGCGCTCCTTCAGGTTCAGGAAAAACCACCATTGTTAAATCGGTGCTTCCGGGCATTCCTTCTTTGGAATTTTCTGTTTCTGCATGCAGCAGACCCCCCAGAGAAGGCGAAGTGCATGGAAAAGACTACTATTTTTTGTCGGAGGAGGAGTTCAGAAAAAAAATTGATGAAGGTGCTTTCCTGGAATGGGAAGAAGTTTATCCGGGCAGTTTCTATGGAACCCTGAAATCTGAAGTACAAAGAATCTGGAATGAAGGAAAACATGTTATTTTTGATGTAGATGTGTTTGGTGGGATAAATATAAAGAAACAATATCCTGACAACTCCCTGGCACTTTTTATCATGCCACCATCGGTGGAAGAACTGCGTGCAAGGCTAACCGGCAGAGGAACCGAAACACCCGAAAGTCTTGAAAAAAGAATCAGCAAGGCAGAGTATGAAATGGGGTTTGCCTCCGGGTTTGACGCCACTGTGGTCAACGATGATCTGGAAATGGCTATTGCTCTTACCCGGGAAATTATGAACAGCTTTCTACATCCTGTCTAATCTTCAAAATACCTTGTAATGAATGCAACCCCGGGGAAAACAGCCCTTTTTTTTGGATCTTTTGACCCGGTTCATATCGGACATTTGATTATCGGTGAATATTTTCTGAATCTTCCCGAAATATCTGAACTTTGGTTTGTTGTTTCTCCACAGAATCCTTTTAAAACAAACCAGAAACTTACCCACCAGTCCCTGCGAAAGGAAATGCTTGATTTGGCGGTGGGAGATTTTAAGGGCTTCAGCGTGTGCGATATTGAGTTTGATATGCCCGTACCCACATACACCCACAAAACCCTTCTGAAACTCCGGGATGCCTATCCTGCCAGGGAATTCGTTCTGTTGATAGGAGCGGATAACCTGCAGGAATTTGACAAGTGGAAAAACTGGAAGGAAATCCTGGAAATGTTGCCTGTGTATGTATATCCAAGGCAGGGATTTGGCAGTGTAGCATTTGACCACTACGCCAACCTGCATAAAACCAGCGCACCGGTTATAGAGATTTCTTCCTCCCTCATACGAAAAAATCTTGCTGACGGTCGGTCAGCAAGATTTATGGTCCCCGCGGGGGTGTATGATTTTATTTTGAATAATAAGCTGTATTAAAGTCCGAATTCAGCTTTGAGCTGGTCAACGTAATCAGTTTTTTCCCAGGCAAAGAACTCCACATTTTTGAAATTCAGTTCCTTCCCATCCACCATCTTTTTGAAGGTCTCTTTGTCTTCGTAGGCTACCTGAATTTCTTTTGTAAAGGGTGTTCTGCCAAAATGACCATAAGTGGTTGTGGGGAGGAAAATGGGGTTTTTCAGACCGAATCGTTTGATGATAGCAAAGGGCCTCAGATCAAAGATTTTCTCAATTTTCTCCGCTATTTGCTTGTCATTGAGATCCACTTTCGCCGTGCCATAAGTATTTACATAAACACCTACAGGTTCTGCCACACCAATGGCGTAAGCTACCTGAACGAGGATTTCGCCTGCAATACCTGCAGCTACGATATTTTTGGCGATGTGCCGGGTGGCATAAGCGGCCGAACGGTCTACTTTGCTGGAGTCTTTTCCTGAAAATGCTCCCCCACCGTGAGCACCTTTTCCGCCGTAAGTATCTACAATGATTTTTCTTCCTGTAAGACCGCTATCGCCATGAGGGCCACCGATTACGAACTTACCTGTGGGATTCACAAGCAGTTTGTACCCATTTTTAAATAAGGGACGCAATCTCTCAGGCAATACATCGGCAGCACGGGGAATAAGATGCTTTTCGATATCTTCCCTGATTTTGTTTTGCATCTGTAATTCAGCAGATTTCCGCGCTTCCGGTGTATTTCCGGAAGGAAGAATAAATTCATCATGCTGGGTAGATACTACAATAGTGTCTATGCGCACGGGATTGTTGTTATCGTCATATTCTACCGTAACCTGGGCTTTGGAGTCAGGTCTGAGATAGGTCATTAATTCACCTTTTTTCCTTATAGCTGCCAGCTCTTGCAGCAGGATATGGGAAAGGTCTAATGTCAGGGGCATATATTCGTCTGTTTCCAGGGAAGCATAGCCAAACATCATACCCTGATCTCCTGCGCCCTGCTCTTCTTCTTTTTCCCTTTCCACGCCCTGGTTGATGTCAGGGGATTGTTCGTGAATCGCCGAGATAACGCCGCAGGATTCTGCTTCGAATTTATAGGAAGAGTCCGTGTATCCGATGTCTTTTAATACTTCTCTGACAACATTTTGAATGTCGACCCAAGCCCGGGTTTTTACTTCACCACTGCATACTACCAGGCCGGTAGTCACCATGGTTTCACATGCCACTTTAGATTCGGGATCCTGACGCAGAAATTCATCCAGCAATGCATCGGAAACCTGATCTGCCACCTTATCCGGGTGCCCTTCTGATACGGATTCTGATGTAAATAAATAGCCCATAATGGAGTTGATTATAATTAAGATTAAACTTTTTTTACTTTTGCCCGGCAAAGGTAAACATTAATTGCTTAAACCCGGCTTTTAAACTTCAAATGTCAATTGTCTGAATACCTGCTCAATGCTCTGATCTTCATACCCCATTGCCACTATAACCCAATGGTTGGCCACTGCAAACCTGAAGATATCGCCACGCAGGTCTTTCTCCCCTTTCGTGAAAATTCTGGCAGCCGTGTTGCTGTCTGCTTGTACATCCAGAACTCCGGGCAGGTTTTTCAGTATTGCCAGGTCCCGGGCCGTTTCCAGTTCAATCTTTACAATCCGGTTGCTTTCATTGAGCAATTGTAATTCATGGGTAGGGGCATCTGCAACAATTTGCCCTTTGTTGATAATAATTACCCTGTCGCAGACTGCTTCTACTTCCTGCATTATATGGGTAGAAAGCAGCACTGTTTTATGCTTGCCGGTTTCTTTGATAAGTTCACGGATGTCTACCAGTTGATTGGGGTCGAGGCCGGAAGTAGGTTCATCAAGAATCAACACCTGCGGATCATGAATCAGGGCCTGGGCAATTCCTACTCTTTGCCGGTATCCTTTTGATAAAGCTCCGATTTTTTTGTGTTGCTCAGGAACCAGGCCTGTTTGTTCGATCATCTGGTCTACCCTTACCTTGGCGTTTTTTCCCAGTTTATGCAGCCCGGCAACAAATTCAAGATACTCGCGAACATACATGTCAGGATATAGCGGATTATTCTCAGGCAGGTAGCCCACCAACTCGCGCACACGCAATGATTCTGTGACTACATTGTGTCCGCATACGCGAACCTCTCCCTTGTTCTGGGGCAGGTAACAGGTAATGATTTTCATTAGAGTGCTTTTGCCGGCACCGTTAGGTCCCAGCAAAGCCACAATTTCTCCCTGCCCAACTGAAAGTGATACATCGTTGAGGGCCTTTTGGCTGCCGTATAATTTGGTGACATTTTTTATTTCTAAACTCATAAAGTCTTTCTTTTCTAAGTGTTGTGTTTGGCAGTATTGTATTTCACAATTTCGTCCAGTATGCGGCTGGTTCTTGCTGCAGAGATACCGGTGCTGGGGCATTCTCCGGTACCTTGCAGTTCGTTTACGATAGTTTGTATGAGTGCTTGCTGAACATGTTGCGGACGTTTGTTAACAAAATAGCGTGAACGACCCTTTACCAGCATTCGTGTGTGGTTAAAGCCGAAACATGAAAAGCTGATTTTTCCTTTCTCTCCGATTATTTCCATGTAATCTTCATGGGCGTGTTCAGGAGCAGCAAAGCTCCATACCCCATGTCCTGCAATGCCGTCTTGTCCGGTAAATCCTGCAGAAATGAAATCTTCCGGTTCGTACAACTGGTTTTGATTGGCCGTTAAAGCTGATACTTTTTCAAGAGGGCCCAGCAAAAAGTCAATAAGATCCAGATGATGACTCCCCATATCATGCAGATACCCGCCGCCTGAAATCTCAGGAATCACCCGCCAGGGTAATGGGGTTTTAAAATCAGCCTCTTTAGGTGAAACAAAGTACCGAATGCTAAAAAACAAAGGTTTGCCTATCGCACCTGTATCAATCAGCTCTTTTATTTTGACAAAGCCGGGAAGCCTTCTCCTGTAGTAGGCCACGAAAAGGGGAACCCCGGTTTCTTCCGAAACTTTCAGCATGTCAATACATTGGCTGTAATTGAGTGCCATGGGTTTTTCCACATATACCGGTTTTCCGGCCTTCATGGCGCTGATAGCATATTCAGCGTGCGACCCGGGGGGGGTGGCCACGTATATTGCATTTACGTCCGGATCCTGAATCAACTCTTCCGCCTGGGTATAAAATCGGGGTACTTTATGGCGCAAGGCATAGTCCATTGCCTTCTCCCGGTCGCGACGCATTACTGCCATTAGCCTCGATCCTTTTACTTTGCCAAAAGCAGGTCCGCTTTTTTGCTCTGTTACATTTCCACATCCTATTATCCCCCAGTTGATAGTTTTGGTCATTATTGGTTGTTTTTAGTAAAGCATACATGAGACTGAAATGAATTGACTGGTTCATGAAGACAGACCCGAAAAACCTGTCAAAGATAAAAAAAGCTTGCCATTCAATTTCGCTTATGTTTTATTTACCTTTGCCTGAAGTTAATAAAAATGGTTCTTCTGTAACTTTAGTGGAAAGAAATACAAGTTGCATTGATACAATTGGTATAGACAGAAAACCGGAGACAGAAGTACATTCTCTTCCGCCATCCGTCTGCCGATGAACTGCATCTGATTTATTATCAAAATATAGTCATTTCCACTAAATTAGCAGTATTGCCATAAAAACCAGGATTCACGAACTAAAAACGCGCCGATTGGTGCAGATGTTTTGTATATTTTTCCTAATTTTATTTTTTTGTTACTCAACTACCCCATAACCCAATAGTAATTTTGACAGGAACAGTTATTAAATCAACCGGAAGCTGGTACAAAGTGCTGGATGAAAAAGGACAGATCCTTGACTGCCGTCTCAGAGGCAAATTCAAGATGGAAGGATCACGTGCCACCAATCCTGTTGCAGTGGGCGATAAGGTCGTTATTTCTCCTGAGCCGGATCAACAAACCGGAATTATCACCCAGATTCTTGAGCGGAAAAATCATATCATTCGAAAATCAACCAACCTGAGCCGAAAGAGCCAGGTTATAGCTGCCAATCTTGATCAGGCCATTTTAATAGCTACATTGTATGTGCCCCGCACTTCTACCGGTTTTATTGACAGGTTTCTTGTCAATTGTGAGGCCTATAGCGTGAAGGCATGTATTGTTTTTAATAAAATTGATTTGTACGAGGAGGCTGAGTTGGATTTGCTGGAAGAACTGATCTCCGTTTACAGCCCTTTGGGGTATGAATGTTTGAAAGTAAGCGCATTGAAAAATATTAATCTCGATGCTTTCGGGGAGATGATAAAGGACAAAACATCCCTGCTGTCCGGTCACTCCGGGGTAGGCAAGTCTACGCTTATCAATGCCATAGAGCCGGGGCTGGATTTAAAAACGGCACAGATTTCACTGGTGCACCTCAAGGGAAAACACACTACTACTTTTGCCGAGATGTTTCCCCTGTCCCATGGAGGCTTTATTATAGACACACCCGGAATCAAAGAATTTGGGCTTGTGGATTTCGAAGACTGGGAATTGAGTCATTATTTCCCCGAAATGCGCGAGTTGTTTAATCAATGTAAATTTGACAATTGTACCCATGCGCATGAACCCGGTTGTGCCGTTAAGGAGAAAGTGGAATCCGGAGAGATTAGCTACGGACGTTATGTAAATTATCTGAATATTCTGTCGGGCGAAGATACAAGAGCCTGAATTGTAATAACTTGTCCATTGGTTAAAGTCAACAGCAATGGATTACAGAGCAATGCTCTTATCTATTGCCGTCAGTTTTAACTGACGGTTTTGAAAGTCTAATCGAACAAGGGGCTTTAGCCTCATTATAGAGTATGACTGACCCATTGCTAGTATAAACATTTAATTCTTTGTTTAAATGCGAATTGTCATTCAAAGAGTAACACAGGCATCGGTAACAACAGAAAACAACGAACCTGCAGAAATTGGTAAGGGCTTACTTGTCTTGCTCGGAATAGAAGAGTCGGATGGTGCAGAGGATATTGAGTGGCTCTGTGGTAAGATTTCCCGTCTGAGGGTATTTGATGACGCAGAAGGGGTCATGAATTTATCTGTTCAGGATATTGAAGGAGAGGTATTGTTAATAAGTCAGTTTACCCTGCACGCCAGCACCAAAAAAGGAAACCGCCCTTCTTATATCAGGGCTGCCCGACCCGAAACTGCCATCCCCCTTTATGAAGAATTTGCCCGTGTATTATCGTCTTCTTTGGGTAAGGATGTAAAAACAGGAGTATTCGGAGCCCTGATGCAGGTTTCACTGGTGAACGACGGGCCAGTAACCATCATCATTGACAGTAAAAACAAAGAATAACGTGAAATGGAAATAAAAGAAGCCCAGCGTATCGTAGATGAGTGGATAAATACCACCGGAGTAAGATATTTCAACGAACTTACCAACATGGCCATGCTCACGGAGGAGGTTGGTGAAGTGGCACGCATAATAGCCCGCAGGTACGGAGAACAATCTTTTAAGGATACAGATCAGGATAAGGATTTGGCAGACGAACTGGCCGATGTATTGTTTGTATTGATTTGCATAGCCAATCAAACGGGCATAGATCTTACCAGAGCTCTTGAGAAGAATCTACAAAAGAAAACAAGCCGGGATAGTGCACGGCATAAGAATAACGAAAAGCTGAGAGAGTAGCTGATCCCTATTTAGGGTCGTAAGCCCATTTGAGCCATATTGCCCCCCATGTAAATCCGCCACCAAAGGCTGCCAGCACCACGTTGTCCCCTTTTTTCAGGCGGTTTTCCCATTCCCACAGGCACAGCGGGATGGTTGCGTTGGTGGTGTTGCCGTACTTCTGAATGTTGATCATCACTTTTTCCATGGGAATACCACTTCTTCTGGAAATAGCTTCGATGATGCGCATATTGGCCTGATGGGGCACCAACCAGGCAATGTCTTCCGGTTTCATGTTATTTCTTTCTATTACCTCTACCGCCACATCGGCCATGTTTTTAACAGCAAACTTAAATACTGCCTGACCTTCCTGGTAGACGAAATGCTCACGGGCGTCAATATTTTCGTGGGTGGGAGGGTAAGCTGATCCACCGGCTTTCATATGCAGGTGCACATGACCACAGCCATCGGATTGAAAGATGTGATCCATTACGCCTGCTTCCTCTTCTGTGGGTTCAAGCAACACTGCTGCAGCTCCGTCGCCAAAGATTACACAGGTTTGCCGGTCAGTATAGTCAACGATAGACGACATTTTGTCGGCTCCCACCACAATTACTTTTTTATACCTGCCTGACTCCACATATTGAGCTGCTGTAACAAGTGTGTAAATAAATCCTGAACAAGCAGCATTGGTGTCAAAGTTGAAGGCATTTTTAATGCCGGTTTTATGCGCAATAAGGTTGGCGGTAGCAGGAAATTTCATGTCGGGGGTCACCGTAGAGCAAATCAGCAAATCAACCTCTTCGGGCTTGGTTCCGCTTTTCTCCAGCAGACCCTGAACCGCTTTTGCTCCCATTACCGAGGTACCCTTTCCTTCTCCCTTTAAAATTCTTCTTTCCTTGATACCTGTGCGGGTAGTTATCCATTCATCAGTGGTGTCGACCATTTTTTCCAGTTCCGCATTGGTGAGAACATCCTCTGGAACATAGCCATGAATAGCGGTTATCGCTGCCCTTATTTTTGTCATAAATTCATAAAGATTAAATGAACTCAGGCTTTGCTGTCGTTCTTTTCATTAAATATTTTTGATTCTGAATAGTTGCTCATTCTTGCATTGATCTTCTCTGCGAGTTTGGCTTCGTAAACACTTTTTGATAAAAGAATCATATTCTTTGTGGCTACGTCGTTGGATATTCCATGGCCTATAATAACGGTGCCATTGATTCCCAGAATAGGGGTTCCTCCATAGTTTTCATAGTTCATACGCTCAAAAAACTCATCCTGTATTCCACGTTTCTTGATTAACCTGTACATGGATTCTGCCTGCTTCAAAACGATATTACCGGTAAATCCATCGCATACGATAACATCTGTTTTATCGTTGAATAAGTCACGGCTTTCAACGTTTCCTATAAAATTATAGTCTGAAGTATCTTTCATCAGCCGGAAAGCTGAATGGGTGAGAAGGTTTCCTTTTTCTTCTTCTTCGCCAATGTTGAGCAGGGCTACTTTGGGTTTTTCAATGCCATAAACAAACTCCGCAAAAACAGAACCCAGCAACCCGAACTGGTACAAAACATCAGGTTTGCTGTCAGGATTGGTTCCAACATCAATCAGAACACCCAACCCTCCGTTTTCTTTGGGTAATACAGAGGTGGTTGCAGGCCTGATAATACCTTGCACAACGTTAACGCTGTAAATAGATCCCACGAGCATCGCGCCGGTATTTCCTGCACTTGCGAAAGAATCAATTTTGCCTGCTTTGAGATATTGAAAGCCCTTGGTAATGCTGGAGTCGGGCTTTTGGGTAAAGGCTCTGGTGGGTTGTTCACCCATGCTAATAACTTCGGTGGCATTGACAATCTGAAAACCGGAAGGGTCTTCTCCCAGCTCTTTGAGCTTCGCCACGATTGATTGCTCCAAACCAAAAAGAACCAGATGATCTTTTTCGGATAATTCCTTGCGGGCGAGAATGGCTCCCTTGATAATGCTGTCAGGAGCGTAATCACCACCCATTACATCTAAACCGATTTTCATGTGTCTAAATTTAATTCAATAGGCCACATGGAACGAGCCACTGATTTTAAATGGCTCGTTTCATCCGGATATTTTTATTAAACCACAATTCAGGAAATGCATTAAAGGGTAACAAAATCTTAGGATCCTGATACCGATAAAGCATAATGCCATGAGTCACTGTGTTATACTGTAGCGGCTTTCTCAATAGCAACCTGTCCTCTGTAATAACCGCACTCGGGGCATACCCTGTGCATAAGCTTGATTGCACCACAATTGGAGCATGCTGAAAGCGCAGGCTCGGTAGCTTTGTAGTGAGTACGTCTTTTATCTCTGCGGGTTTTGGATATTTTACTCTTTGGATGTGCCATAATCTTAGCAAATATTAATAATGAATGTTCTAATTAAACTTGATATTTTTCAATGCGTCCCATCTTGAATCTGATGGTTTGTCATCTTTATTTTTGTCCTTTTTACCCTTGCCATGCATATACTTTTCCAGCTGGCTAAGAATCTCCGGATCACATTTTGGGGTGCCGGTTTCATCATCTTCATGAACTTTTTTAACCGGTAATCCAAGCGCAATAAATTCGTAGAAATATTGGGCAACGTCGATATGACTTTCTGTTGCCGGAATAATTGTTACTTCGTCACTTTGCTCCTCCCGGCGATCCCCGAATTTTACATACAGCGTCCTGTGAAGATCCAATGTATGCCAGAAGGGTTCTAAACATCTGTCGCACTCCAGTTCAACCTGACCACTGATATAGAAATCCAGGTCAAGCATGTTGGATTTTTTGTTCAGGATCAACTTACCGGCGAGCTTAGCTTTGACTATTTCTGTGTCGTCAAAGCAGGCAAAAAACTCATCGTCAAGCTCAAAGCTGAACTCATGTTCGCCGCCGGAAAGCCCGACAAATGCTATGTTAAAAGGTTTCAATGCTTTCAAAGTACTTTCTTTTTTCAAAGGCTGCAAAGATACAACTAATGTTGAAAAATAAAAAATTAAATTGCAAATTTAAACCGGGCAGCTTTTGACTGATTTTAGCCTTCGAAAGCAATCCGAAATTTACTTGAAAGCTTTTTCCAGTAAAGCATCTCCTTCAATCTTCAACCGGTTGAAATAGGCAGGGACATCTTTGCCTGTAAGCTGATTTACATATAGCTTGGCAAGGTATTGGGCGAGCATAAAACCTTGACCACGCAAGCCCAGGAACAATCCTTTTTCGACATCAACAATCATTCGGGGTTCGATATAGTAACCCGCCCAGAGTGCCTGAAAACCTGCTGCCGACATTTCGGGTATCCAGTCCACAAATATTTCAGAAACGATTTCTGCAAAGTCTTTGGAGTTGACTTTTACGTCTTTATCCGTTTCGTAAGGCTCAATAGATGGCGAAGCACATCCGATAATCTGTCCGGTTTCACCCAGCTGTTGCCCGTAAACTGCCGAAAAACCTTTATAGTTGCGCCTGTCGATGAGCATGTCAAGCGGGTTTCCGTTAATGCCCAGCATGGGCAGGCGGCGGGTAATGAACGCCTGGTGTTTTACAGGGTATAGCCCGGTTTCTATACCCAGGGATTTGGCAAATTTGTCGCCCTCCGAACCCAGTGCATTGATGAAAACAGGCGTATGATATTCCACATATTTGCCTTCATGGTTTTTTACGATGGCAATATATTTATCCCCCCGTTTCTCCACATCTATCAATTTTGTGTCCTCCAGCAACGTTCCTCCATTGATTACGCCTTTTTTGCGAAGAGCTTCAATAACCTTTCCGGGAGTTGCCTGCCAGCATTCGCTGGTTTTGAGTGCTGCGATGTATTTCTTTTGAGAAGGGTTGAAGTAAGGAGATATCTCTTTTTTGAATTCAGAGGGGTTTAGCATTACTGCTTTCTGCCATGCCATGGAATCTTCCAGCGCTTTGAACATGGTTTCGTCATGTGCAAAGGTTACGTAGTTGATAAGCCTGAAGTCAATGTCGAACTCGTGTGAAAGTCCATCAAACAACTCCAGGTTGTGACGTGCAATGTCTGTCAGCTCAGGAAGACTGAAAACCGGCCTGCCTCCTGCAATGTTGCGCCATGAACCGCCATAGCCATGGTTTATCATTACAGGCTCGTATCCTTCTTCGGCAAGAAATCTGAAGAGTGAACTTCCTCCGATACCTCCTCCTGCCACAAAAGCTTTCACTTCCACAACGGGCCTTTTTTCCTGTATTACAGAAGTGATGATTTTTTCGTGATGATCAGAAGGGTACATTTCTCCCATTCCTATCTGGTTTGACATGGGTGCCCGGGGTGTGCTGCTTCCAATGAGCCGGATTCCCCGGGGACGCAGATTTTGTTTTAAACGCTGTATACACCTTTTCCCGCGGCAGGGACCCATGCCCAGGTGTGTGGTATGTTTTATTTCTTCTACCGAAACAAACTTTCTGTCTCCCACAACGTCCATCACCTCATCAAGGCTTACATCATCGCAATGGCACATAAATACGTCGCTCATGAAGGACTCTTTGTGGGGGGTAGTCTCAATCTTTTCAGGGTAATCCTTTTTGATGATAAAGCCTCTTACCTTCAGTTTGTCTTCATCGCTCATTTCTCCCTCTGCCTTTACTCTTGCCACGTGGGTTTTGTTCTTTTTGCGAAGAATCTTCGCAATGGTCCCTTCGCCGACAATATTGGCGTTATTATCCACCAGAAACACTTCTTCTCCTTCATTCATATCAAACTCAATGGGCAGGAAGAATGTTCCTTTGGAAAGATTATAGCCAAAGATGGCAAGTCCGGGACACTGGTATACACAGTCCATGCAGCCTACACATTTGTCAAAGTCGATGTGAGGAACTGTACTGGTGGATGATTTGGTAATAGCGCCATAGTTGCAGGCAAAAGCACAGGGATTACAGGCAAATCCGTAGAGACAGTCAATGATTACAAAGGGTTTTTGCATCCTTTCTTTAGCGGGCATAAACGGTTCTTCAATAACCCTTTCAGGATGTTGCTGCGAATCGATATACTCCTTGGAGACCCGAAGGAAATCGTTGTAATTGAAAGGTTTTTGCTGGATATCAAGAATTTCATATGCAACCTGCTTTCCTCTAAGCACAGCACTGGTGCCTTCGCCAATCCGCACTGCATCTCCGGCACCCAGGCACTTGCGGCCAAACATTTCACGTCCCTTTATCAGTAGCAGGTCGTCGGGCATGAGACCGGTGCAAATGTTAATGGCATCAATACCCCCGATAAATTTCTCTGTGCCGGGAATGGCTTTGAAGTTTTCTGCTTCAGCTATCACCGCGCCCTTTACTCCATCCCCTTTGTCATTGGGAACGGCTTCCAGAATCAAATGCGAAAGCATAACAGGAATCCCCAGCCTGCGAACCCTGTTGGCTTGCACGGGAAATCCTCCTTCGTGGTCCTGGGCTTCGATTATTGCCTTTACTTTTGCCCCTGCCTGGGTAAGTTGATAGGAAGTAAGATATCCGATATTTCCTGCTCCTACTGTCAATATGTTTTTTCCCAGCAGGGTAAGTTCTGTATTCATCATTTTCTGGACAACTGCTGCAGTGTAAACTCCCGGCAGGTCATCATTGTGAAAGGTAGGCAGAAAGGGTACTGCTCCGGTAGCTACAACAAAGAAATCACAGTCGATATAATAAATTTCGCGTGTTTTGATGTTTTTTGCTGCAACTCTTTTATTCTCAAATATATCCCATACGGTAGAGTCAAGCAAAATCCCGTCATGATTGTCTCCGGCAAGCATACTGGAGATTTCAAATCCTCTCAATCCACCATATTTTTTTTCATTTTCAAAAAAGAAAAACTGGTGGGTTTGCATATTAAACTGACCGCCGATTTCAGCATTGCTGTCCACAACAATGTTGCTGATTCCGTGCTCGTTGAGAATCTCCCGTGTGGCCAGTCCTGCAGGCCCGGCTCCCACGATGACCACTTCGGTTTTGTATATTTTCAGGGCTTCTTTTTTCTGGTATTGGGTTGCTTCGGCCACATAATCGTGAGGAATTTCAGCTACCTGTTTTACATCATCACACAGGGTTATGCAGATTCTTTGCACTTCACCATCCACAAGCATTTCGCATGCTCCACATTTGCCGATGCCACATTCAAGACTGCGGCTTCGGTTTTTTAAACTATGACTGTGAATGGGATACCCGGCCTGGTGAAGAGCCGCTGCAATGGTAAAGCCTTTTTCCCCTTTTACCGTTTGGCCATTATAAATAAATGATGTTTCTTCCGGTGTTTTGATATCAAGGATCGGGTGTTGAGAAATTTTGCGCATGGAAACCAAAGGTTATTTTATAACTAATTTTGACAGCTTAGTAATAATTTTCTGAAAAGAACGTGATTCTCTTGCCTGAATAGCAGGGCTTTCAATTGACAAAGGTAGCTTTTTCGGCAAATTTTTAATCCGTATTTCGCTATTTAAAATCATTCTAAATATCGGGTTATGAAGAGGTTTTGGAGGTATGATCCGGCAATGTTTTTCTAAGCATTAATCTTTCTTTTCTTAATTTTGCTGACAGTTGATTTTAATCAGTAGTGTCCGGTAAAACTTTCGAGATTTAGCTTCGCTGCTACTTCGTGGTCTCCCTCCGGTCGAAATGAC
>JAABSE010000032.1 GCA_011390575.1 Sphingobacteriia bacterium | reverse complement strand
TGATCCTTGTCGCTCCACATACTCTGGTGCGTGCCCTGTTCACTGTTTTTCTTCATCACTGCCAGGGCTTTCTTCAGTGGTTCGATGGTGTTGAACTGACGGCGCACTTCTTCAATCATAGACTGGGCAGCATCACTCACAGCCTTTATGGTAAGAGCAGAAAATACATACGGCATCAATGCGCCCAGGAAAACCGCAGCCATTACCGTAGACTTGGAAACATCAATGGTTTTGATTTCTGCTGCTGTCATGTAAGCGCCGAAGAGCGCCAGAGCTGTAAGGGCCGCAGAACCAATGGCAAATCCTTTTCCGATAGCGGCAGTAGTATTGCCCACAGCATCGAGTTTATCCGTTTTTTCACGCACATCCGCCGGGAGCTCCGACATCTCAGCAATACCACCGGCATTATCAGAAATAGGACCATAAGCATCTACAGAAAGCTGAATCCCAAGGTTGGCAAGCATTCCCACCGCGGCAATAGCAATACCATACAAGCCACTCAGGTGAAATACAAGTACAATAGATACTGCAATGGTTAAAATGGGAATGATAGTCGACAACATACCAATCCCCAGTCCGGAAATGATGTTGGTTGCACTGCCCGATGTTGACTGATGGGCAATGATTCTTACCGGAAGGTAGTTGAGTCCGGTAAAATATTCAGTGGAATAACCAATGATTAACCCGGCAATCAGACCAATAATGGAAGCAAGAAATATATTAAAAGAAGTTATGGTTCTTTCTGTTTCATACAACAAGTCCTGAAACATCCATTGTTCGGGCAGCATATTCATGATGATCAGGTAGGAGAATAAAATCATGATACCAGAAGAAACCAGTTCTCCTATGTTTAGAGCAGTTTGCGGGTTTCCCCCTTCCTTCACCCTGACAAAAAATGTTCCGATGATGGAAGCAAAGATTCCTGCACCTGCCAGAAACAGCGGCAACAAAACAGGAGATAAGCCCGAGAAGCTATCCATGTCAGCGGTAAAAACAAAGGCTGCTCCCAACACCATGGCAGCAATTATGGAACCTACATACGATTCGAAAAGGTCGGCACCCATACCCGCCACATCTCCTACGTTGTCGCCCACATTGTCGGCAACGGTAGCAGGATTCAGGGGGTGGTCTTCCGGAATCCCGGCCTCCACCTTACCCACCAGGTCAGCACCCACATCAGCAGCTTTGGTAAAAATACCTCCTCCTACCCTGCTAAACAGAGCTATGGATGATGCACCAAAAGAAAAACCTGTAACAATGGAAAGCACTTTGCTCAGACTATCAAAAGTTTCTACACCAAAAACATGAGCATATACAATAAAAAGTATGCTCAGTCCAAGAATTCCAAGCCCTACCACACTGAGTCCCATCACACTTCCTCCGGTAAATGCAACCTTGAGTGCATTATTCAGGCTGGAGCGTGCAGCATCAGTGGTTCGTACATTGGCTTTGGTAGCAATACGCAAACCAATAAAACCAGCCAGCCCCGAACAAAAAGCCCCGGCGACAAAAGACAGTGCAACCAGGGGATGGGAAGTTTCGGTACCGGTGGTAAAGGCAAGCAAGACGGCCACCGAAATAACAAAAATGGTGAGAATTTTATACTCTGCCGTGATAAAGGCCATGGCACCATCAGAAATGTAAGCCGCAATTTTTCTCATTTTTTCATTGCCATCAGGCTGCTTGTTAATCCAGGCTGTTTTAATCAATGTAAAAATCAGGGCAATTACGCCAGCTACAGGAAGAAAGTAAATTAAGTAGTTTTCCATAACATAGTGTTTTTGGATTTTAAAGGGTTAATTAAGTTAAATGTTGAACTAAAATTTTGGTTTTAATATTTAAAATTAAGAATATTCTCCTACAAACCTCAAAAAAAAGTACGCTAATGGCAAAAAAAACATAACAGCATCCATTTATATTTTATTTGTATTTTAAAAGTTTAGCAACAATGGAAAACCCACTTTGTTCAGGTATTGACAATGAAAAACCCACTTCTGTCTTACATTATCATTGCATATGGTTCTCTTAATTTGATTCACTCCCTTTGTATGCTGCATTATTTATTATCTTTGACCCGCAAAAACAATAACCCATTTACCATTGGAAAATTTTTCTTCAAAACTTCTGCAATCTGCCGTTGATGAATTTTCAAAACTTCCGGGCATAGGAAAGAAA
Organism: Sphingobacteriia bacterium; assembly: GCA_011390575.1. Taxonomy (GTDB): domain Bacteria; phylum Bacteroidota; class Bacteroidia; order Bacteroidales; family UBA7960; genus SKVR01. Next base: position 37,610 of record JAABSE010000032.1, on the reverse strand, counting down.
ACGGCCCTTCGGCTGGTATTGCATTTATTAAAACAACAGGAACAGGATGTAGAGACCTTCGCCGGGGCAATGACCGATTTGCGCAACAACATTTTGTATTGCAGCAAATGTCATAATATCAGCGACAGCGAGGTTTGCCATATATGCAGTTCAGCAAACAGAGATAAAACTACAGTTTGTGTTGTAGAGGATTTACGCGATATTATTGCCATTGAAAACACAGGACAGTACAGAGGGGTATATCATGTTCTGGGGGGCGTAATCTCTCCCATGAATGGAATCGGACCCGATGATCTGCACCTTGATGCACTTATTCAGAGGGTAACGACCGATAATATTGAGGAAATCATTCTCGCTCTCAGCACTACCATGGAAGGCGATACAACCAACTTTTATATTTACCGCAAACTGCAGGACCACAAGGTAAAGCTTTCGACCATCGCCAGGGGAATTGCAATTGGCGACGAACTGGAATATGCCGATGAAATCACCCTTGGCCGCTCAATCATCAACAGAACTCCTTACCAGGTAAGCACTTCTTCCACCAAAAAATAAATCCGTTGCAATGAAGCTGTCCGTAATTATTGTCAACTACAATGTAAAATATTTCCTGGAGCAATGCCTGAAATCCGCTTTTATTTCAGGGAAGAATCTGGACATGGAAGTTTTTGTGGTGGACAACAATTCAGTGGATGGCTCTGTACAAATGGTCAGGGAGAAATTTCCTGAAGCAAAGGTAATTGCCAATAAGGAAAATACCGGTTTCAGCAGGGCCAACAACCAGGCTATCAAACTATCCAAAGGGGAATATGTGTTGTTGCTCAATCCCGATACCGTGGTAGAGGATGATACCTTTGAAAAAGTGGTGGCCTTTATGGATAAGACGCCCGATGCAGGAGGCCTTGGTGTGAAAATGATTGATGGCAAAGGAGATTTCCTTCCTGAATCCAAACGAGGACTTCCCACCCCATCTGTGGCTTTCTACAAAATATTTGGTTTATCGGCGCTGTTTCCCAAATCCAGAATATTTGGCAAATACCATCTGGGGTTTCTTGACAACGATAAAATTCATTCGGTGGATGTACTGTCAGGAGCATTTATGCTGATGCGCAAATCGGTTCTGGAAAAAACCGGCTACCTGGACGAAACATTTTTTATGTACGGTGAAGATATTGACCTCTCCTACCGCATTGTTCAGGCCGGGTATAAGAACTATTACTTCCCGCAAACCCGTATTATTCATTACAAGGGAGAAAGCACCAAAAAGAGCAGCATCAATTATGTGTTTGTGTTTTACAATGCCATGGTAATTTTTGCCAGGAAGCACTTTTCAAAGAAAAACGCAAGCCTGTTCTCATTCCTCATCAACATCGCCATTTATTTCAGGGCATTTCTGGCTATTCTCAACCGGTTCTTTCGTCGCATCATTACTCCTTTGCTGGATGCATTGATCATTTTACTCGGCTTTATTCACATCACAGAATACTGGGAAACACACGTAATGGATTTTGAACATAATTATTATCCACCTGAATTTCTCACCTATTTTGTGCCGTCTTACATTTTGCTCTGGTTGTTTTCGGTTTACATAAGCGGAGGATATGACAAACCGATCAAGCTTTTTCGGATTGTACGGGGCATTGCGTTAGGCACAGTAGCCATCCTTGTTATATACGCGCTGCTGCCCATCTCCATGCGATTTTCAAGGGCGCTGATTTTGCTGGGAAGCTTATGGGCAGTATCCAGTATGCTCATAACCCGCATTGCCTGGCACCTGGCAAAATACAAAAATCTCAATATCGGCGGACAGGTCAATAAACGCATCGTAATAATTGGCAAGGGCAGCGAACCCTCAAGAGTAGCCATGATGCTCAGGCAAAGCGGAAACAATGCATTTATCGGACTGGTTAGCACCGAAGAAAATTACAGTGAAAAAGCCGGCTACCTGGGCAGACTGGCCCAACTCAATGAAATCATTGAAGTGTACAATATCAATGAACTGATATTCTGCGCCAGCGAAATATCTTCCCAGTCCATCATATCGCACATGTCCGGACTAAAGGATAAACCTGTGAATTTTAAAATTGCACCGCCTCAAAGCCTTTTTATTATTGGCAGCAATTCCATCGATACGTTCGGCGATTTCTTTACCGTTGATATCAATACCATCAACCAAACCGCCAACAAAAGAAACAAAAGACTTTTTGATTTGCTCACATCAGGAGTGTTGACTCTGACTCTGCCCCTCAACATCTGGTTTGTAAGAAATCCGCTGGGCCTGATCAAGAATATCGTCTATGTAACCTTTAACCAAAAAACATGGGTAGGTTACAACCCCAATGCAGACAATACCCGACTTCCTACCCTGAAAAAATCTGTTTTGAACCCGGCCGATATGTTTGCAGAAAAAAACCTGGATCCTGCCACCCTGTTAAACCTCAACACCTTATATGCCAAAGACTTCAGGTTGGAGAATGACTTTCGGATTATCCGGAAAGCCTACAGGAAGCTGGGCCGAAACCGATAATTTTTTCACTTCAATCCGTATACTTTAAACTTTTAATGGCGAACAGCGTTAGAAAGGTACATTTTATATGATATCCATTATCATACAAATTAAATCACCGTTTAACAGCTGCTTTCTGTTCTGTTATGCAACAACAGGCGCAAACAGTTTTACCTTGCACATGCATAATCAGGCATGGCATCTGTAATGAGAATTATTTTGTAATTTTGATTGAAGTAATAAGAATCCAAACACGACCCTTGAACCAGGAAAATATTAAAATACATGGCAAGATTTGAAATTGTAATGCCCTCACTGGGCGAAAGCATAACCGAAGCCACCATTACCCGCTGGCTGAAGCAGGTTGGTGATAAAGTTGCTGAAGATGATGCAATTGCAGAAATAGCAACAGACAAGGTTGATTCTGAAATCCCGTCACCTGTGGAAGGAGTAATTAAAGAATTGCTCTTCCAGGAAGGTGACGTAGCAGAAGTAGGCAAACCTATTGTGATTGTTATGACCGGGGGAAAAGATGCTGATGACGGAGAAAAGGCAGATGATTCCAAAGAGAAGACCGATACAGCTGATGTAAAAACCCCGTCTGACGACAAGAAAACTGAACCGCTTGAAATCTCCACTCCTGCGGCACTCAGCTCCAAAGGACCTTCAGGAAGATTTTACTCTCCCCTGGTGAGAAATATTGCCCGTGAAGAGGGTATCACCATGGAGGAGCTTGACAAGATTGAAGGCAGCGGAAAAGAAGGAAGAGTAACCCGGGATGATATGCTCGCCTATCTGAAAAACCGCACCCACAGCCCCGAAGCCACATCACAGCCAGCAGGCACAACCCAAAAGCCAGCCGCAAGCGCGCCCGAAGTGAAAGCAGATTCCGGGGATGAGGTAATTGAAATGACACGCATGCGCAAACTCATTGTGGATCACATGGTCAATTCAGAAGCTACCAGCGTGCATGTTACTTCAGTAATCGAAATTGACGTTACCAACCTTGTCAACTGGCGCGAAAAACACAAGAAGACCTTCGAAAGGCGGGAAGGAGAAAAACTCACCTTTACCCCCATTTTCTTGCTGGCTGTTGCCAAAACGCTTAAGGAATTTCCCATGCTCAATGCAAGTGTGAGCGGTGACAAAATCATCCTTCGGAAAAACATCAATATCGGCATGGCAGCAGCCTTGCCTGGAGGAAACCTTATCGTACCGGTTATCAAAAATGCCGACCACCAGAGTCTTATTGGACTGGCTAAAAAGGTGAATGACCTGGCTGTAAGAGCACGGAACAACAAACTGCAACCCGACGAAATTCAGGGTGGAACCTTTACCCTGACCAATCTGGGTAGTTTTGACACCATCATTGGAACCCCCATTATCAATCAACCCCAGGTTGCCATCCTGGCCACCGGTTCCATTAAGAAAAGACCGGTAGTGATAGAAACCGAACAAGGCGATATGATTGGCATCCGACACATGATGTATCTGTCTATGTCCTACGACCATCGCATCGTTGACGGTGCCCTCGGAGGTATGGCGCTTAAACGAATGGGCGAGCATTTGCAAAACTGGGATAGTAACCAGGCAGTTTGAGTGTTTCTGCCAAGTGAATTATAATTTTTCAGGCTCCGTGCAAATCAGAATAATGTTGATTTGCACGGGGCCTTTTGTTTTTATTTTCTTAATTTCGCACGGTCAAGTAAGAAAAAACAAATCGGAAATCGGCTAAAGCCCATAATAAACTCTAACCGAGCTCACCTAAAAAAAAATTCATGCAACTCAACCTGAAACGCCCCATTGCTTTTTTTGATATTGAAAGTACCGGTACCAACGTAGTAAAAGACCGTATCGTAGAAATATGCATTTTCAAGCTTATGCCTGATGGCACATCAGAAACAAAACTAAGGCGTATCAATCCCGGCATTCCAATTCCTCCTGAAGTTACTGCCATACATGGTATTTCCGATGCTGATATCGCCAACGAACCTACTTTCAAACAGGTAGCCAAATCACTTTTCGATTTGCTCAAAGATTGCGATCTGGCCGGTTATAACTCCAACAAATTTGACGTTCCCATCCTCATTGAAGAGTTTCTCAGGTGCGACGTAGACTTTAACCTTAAAAACAGAAACCTGGTTGACGTGCAAAATATTTTTCACAAAATGGAGCCCCGTACCCTGAAGGCAGCCTACAAATTTTACTGCAACAAAGAGCTGGTAGATGCCCACACTGCCGAAGCTGACACGATGGCAACCTATGAAATTTTGCTGTCTCAGATACAGCGATACGAAGACACCGAGTATGAAGACCCCAGCGGAAAGATTACCAAACCCATCCGCAACGATATGGATGCTCTGTACCAGTTCTCATACAACCACCGCAATGTGGATCTCGTGGGGCATATTGTTTACAATGCCAACCAGCAGGAAACTTTCAATTTTGGAAAGCACAAAGGAAAAACCGTGGAAGAAGTATTCCGCAAGGAACCCCATTATTATGACTGGATGATGAATGCCGATTTCCCTCTGTATACCAAGAATGTAATCAAGGATGTAAGGTTCAGGGGGCTTGAAAACTCCAATATGATCATCAAAAAATAATTTCCTTTAAATGAAAATTATTTGCATAGGACGGAACTACATAGAGCACGCCCACGAGCTAAATAACCCTGTCCCTGCCAACCCGGTATTCTTTCTCAAACCTGAAACAGCTCTCATCAGGGCAGGTCTGCCTTTTTTCTATCCCGACTTTTCGCAGGATGTACACTACGAAGTCGAACTGGTATTGCGCATTGGGAAGCTGGGCAAACATATCAGCGAAAAATTTGCCCATACTTACTATGATGCCATTGGCATAGGAATAGACTTTACCGCACGCGACATCCAAAACGTTTGCAAACAAAAAGGTTTGCCATGGGAAATTGCCAAAGCATTTGATGGGTCTGCTCCGGTGAGCCGTTTTATTCCCAAAGAAAAATTTTCTGATTTATACGACATTGATTTTTCCCTGGTCAAGAACAATGAAACAGTTCAAAAAGGCAATTCGGGGATGATGATCTTTAATTTTGAAAAAATTATCACCTATGTATCACAATTTGTAACCCTCAAAATGGGTGATTTCATTTTTACCGGAACGCCTGCAGGTGTTGGCCCCGTGAAGCCTGGTGATAATCTGGAAGCTCTTATTGGAGACCAAACCTTGTTGCAATTACCCATAAAATGAATTATTCATCCAATTTACGTAAAACTTGTAGTTTTTTTGAAATTATTAACACCATCTTTATACCGTGATATAATGTAAAGTTTTTTGCCAGAAGACCGCACAGGAATTAGCCTAAAATAATTATTTTTGGTTCCGCAACATCGTATAGTCATTGACTGATAAACTATAAATTGTTGAAGATTTTAGAAAAATTACTTAATGTTAAGTGTTTTATGAGAAAACAGACAAACAGGGAGATTATTTCAAGATTTACTATTTCGGGTTTCTTTCTGGGATTAATTTTTCCCGTAGCAGCCCTTTTGATTGAATTAATCAGCAAAGGATTATCATTTTCTGCTGAAAACTTTGCCCTAATACACTCCGAAAATTACACATTATATATTTTTTATAGTGCTCCTTTTGTTTTAAGCTTTGTGGCTTATATTACGGGAAAGAATTTCGCGGAAAAGACGCTGCAACTGAGAAAAAATGCTGAACAGGAAATCAAAAAAGCAGGCAAAATATTTGACTTTACAGAAAAATTGTCTCAGGGCGAGATTGAAGTAGATTATAGTTTTGAAGGAGCAGCAGACGAACAGGATCGTATTGGCAACTCACTCATAAGACTCAGAGACTACCTGAAAGAAAATAAACAGGAAGAAGAAATACGTCGTAAGCAGGAGCAACAACAAAACTGGGCTACCGAAGGGATGGCAAAGTTTGGTGACATCCTGCGACAAAACAATGACAATATCAATGAGCTCTCCTTCAACATTATCAGCAACCTTGTTGAGTATGTTGATGCCCGACAGGGGGGCGTTTTTATCATCAACGACAACGATAAAAAAGACATTCATTTCGAGCTGACCGCCTGCTATGCCTACAGCAGAAAAAAATTCCTTGAAAAACGTATAGAATGGGAAGAAGGACTGGTGGGCGCATGTGCGCTGGAAAAAGAAACTATTTTGCTGAAAGAGGTGCCGGAAGAGCATGTTACCATCACCTCCGGATTGGGTGAAACCAAACCGGGATGTATCATTCTTGTACCCCTTAAAGTCAACGAGCAGGTGCACGGAGTTATCGAGCTGGCCTCTCTGAAAGTATTTCAGGAGTTTGAAATTGAATTCCTGAAAAAAGTAGCTGAGAGTATTGCTTCTGTAATATCCAGCGTAAAAATCAACCTTCAGACAGCAAAATTGCTGAAAGAATCGCAGGATCAGGCAAAAATTCTTGCGTCGCAGGAAGATGAGATGCGCAGAAATATGGAAGAGCTCAGTTATGCCAAAGAGGAAGCAGCCAAACAGGGAGAGTTGCTGGCCAACTTCACCAGTGCCGTAAACCACACCCTGGTAAGGGCTGAATACAATACCCAGGGAATTTTGCTTTATGCCAATACCCGTTTTCTCTCAAAGCTGGGCTACTCAAGCAATACCGAAGTAGAAGGAAAACACATTTCTATCTTTATCAACGAAAAGGATAAAAAATGGTTCTTCGAAATATGGGATACCCTGTCAAAGGGAGGAAAGCACTTTGAGGGTGATATGAAACATGTAACCAAACAGGGCAAAGATTTCTGGTCTATGGCCACTTATACTTGCGTAAGAAACTCCGATGGTTCCATTGAAAAAATCCTTTTCCTGGGTATAGATATTACCGAACAGAAAAAGCAAAACCTGGATTACGAAGCCCAGCTTGATGCACTCAACAAAAACAACCTCAAAATTGAATACAATCCTGATGGTTCCATCATAGAAACCAACGCCAGATTTCTTGAAATATCAGAAATACCCAAAGAAAAGCTCCAGGAATACAATGTTTACAACTTCATTGAAGAAGGAGCCGAAAACAGTTTCAAAAAAATATGGCACAATATTCTCAAAGGCATCCCATACGAAACCCAGTTTAAGCTGATAACACCATCAGGTCAGGAGAAATGGGTCGAAGGTACTTACCACACTGTAAATGATATGTACGGCGATGTATCGAAAGTGATTTACCTGGCAGGAGATATCACTTCCAGAAAAATGGTTGAGATTGAAAACGAACGTCAAACCCTTCTGCTGAAACAACAGGAAGAACAATTGCGCAAACAACAGGATGAGATAGCCAAGCAGCATGCAGAATTTAAAGAAAAGACACAGCATCATATTCAGGAAATAGAGGCAGTTAAGGTGCGTAATGAAAAAACACTGGAAGGGGCACTCGATGCCATTGTAACCATTAACCAGGACGAAAAGATTGAGTTTTTCAACAAGGCCGCTGAGCAATTGTGGGGTGTCGACAAAAAAGATGTGCTGGGCAAAGATGTAAGATTGATACTTCCTCCACCTCACAACAAAGAAAAACCCGGAAAAGTTATTGATTTCCTTAAATCTGATAAAAATCATTTGAAAGGAAACAGAACAGAGGTTAATGTTGTTAATAAAAGTGGAGAAGAACTACCTGTATTAGTGACACTTTCAGAGGTCAAAATTGGCCAGGAATACACATATACAGCATTTATTCAAAATATATCGGTGGAGCTGTTTTAACAGATAGGTCCACCTCCACTATCTTTTATTACTATGAGGCATGACAGACTGAGAAAAGAAGCAGAACGAATCATTACTGAGCTGAAAAATAAACAGACAGACGATTTAAGTCAATCTGACAAAACTGTTCATGAATTGCAGGTTTATCAAATTGAACTGGAACTGCAGAATGAAGAGTTGAAAAGGTCTTCTGAAGAACTTGACAAGTCTAATAAAAGGTTTACAGACCTTTTTGAACATGCTCCGGTGGGATATTTTCTTCTCAGTGAAAGCTTTTCTATCCTCAATGTAAATCTCTCAGCCACCATCATGCTCAATCTTGCCAAAGGAAATATCATTGGCAAGTCTTTCACAAAATTTATTCATCCCGATTTTCAGGATGAATTTTATTTTCTGACCAATAAAGTCTTAGCATCAGACGAACTGCTTACAGAAGAGATTAAAATACAAACCGGTCAGGGAGAAGGCTTCTATGTCCAGTTACAATGCATAAGAGATTTTGATGTCCCATCAGCAGCCCGAAGAATCCGTTTGGTCATGATCGATATTTCGGAACGCAAACGTATTGAAAAGAAACTCAAAAGATTCAGAACAGCGCTTGACAGTACTGCGGATAATATCTTTCTGATAGATTATGATACGACTCTGTTTATTGATGTAAATGACTCAGTATCCCGCAATCTGGGTTATTCAAGAAACGAGTTTCTCAGCATGAAACCGGTGGATATCAACCCGAAGTTTTCTGATGAATTCATCAGGGAGTTGCGCGAAACCCATCTTAACGAGATGGAAAAAAACGTCACCCTGGAAATGGACTACTACAGAAAAGACGGTACACTCCTGAATGTAGAAGTTTACCTAAAAGCTACACAAATTGATGACGAGAAAATAATTGTTGCAGTTGCCAGAGATATTTCAGAAAGGAAAAAAAACCAGGACCGGCTTGCCCAATACGCAAAGGAACTGGAAGAGCTCAATACGGGAAAAGACAAATTCCTGTCTATCATTTCCCATGATCTCAGGGGGCCCTTTCTAGGCTTGAAAGGTTACACCCAAATGCTCATTGAAGAATATGACCTGCTGGAAAAAGAAGAAATTCTTGATTACCTGGGCAAGGTTCACGAATCAAGCAAAGACCTTTATACACTCGTTGACAACCTGCTCAAATGGTCCAGGCTGGAGCTGGGTAAAATACCTTTTGAGCCTATGTCTTTTAACCTTCATGATGAACTGGAATCCGTCATGAAGTTGCTCACAGGGATTGCTGCTAAAAAAGAAATCAAACTTCACAATCAGATCCAGAAAGATTTGTACCCCTTTGCCGACAGGCTTATGCTTATCTCCATCATTCAAAATCTTGTGGGCAATGCCATAAAATTTACGAAAAAGAACGGATGGGTAAAAGTAAGCTCATCCCTGAACGGTAACATCATTACCATAAATGTGGAAGATACGGGTGTGGGCATGTCTGAAGAGATCAAAGACAAGCTTTTTACCCTCGATAAAGGACATACCTCCAGAGGCACCTCCGGCGAGAAAGGAACCGGCTTTGGTTTGATCATTGCCAGGGAAATGGTAAAAAAAATGGGCGGAGATATCACTGTAGAAAGTGAGCCCATGAAGGGAACAAAATTTACCTTTACCCTTCAAAAATCAGATTACCAGCCCGCCATACAGTAATTATCCCGGGCTTATATTGAAGTTTTTATAAGAATATGACCAGGATTCAAAGAGACTATTTCATTAAGAATGATACTTTATGGCTGGCCAGGGATTTACCGGGAAAAATTCTTTTCTGCAATACCCATGCACAGGGGCTCTGCGGGGGCATCATAACAGAAACTGAAGCTTATCTGGGTGCAGAAGACAAAGCATCGCATGCCTGGCAGAACCGGAGAACAAACCGGACTGAAACCATGTTTTGCAGAGGTGGAATTGCATACATCTATCTGTGTTACGGAATACATCACCTTTTTAACATCGTTACAGGTCCGGAAGATCTTCCCCATGCAATACTCATCCGGGGAATACTGCCGGTAAAGGGAATAGAAAACATGGAAGCCCGAACAAAGCGTAAAATCCCCTTAGTACTTGATGGCCCCGGAAAACTTACCAAAGCCATGGGCATAACAACCCGGCTTAATGGCACCCCGCTGGATGAAAAAACTATATGGATTGAAGATAAAGCAGTACAAATACCTGATCATCTGATTGTATCTTCGCCAAGAATCGGGGTGGATTATGCCGGAGACGATGCCAGACTCCCCTACCGGTTTGTATTGGAAGACAAGCAGTTTCTGACCAGAATCAGCAAACAGGATAAAAACCCCGGGTAACAGATTCTCTTGCAGCATCATTATAACCTTAAGCAATGATTAGGGGAAATGGCTTTTACTGCTATCTTTGCAAAAAATTAAACCAGCACTTTTTCTCTGATTAAACGATAATAAACTGGACCATGCTCCGGGTATTTTAATTATACAACTATGGACACCCTAACAAAAATTATACTTAAATCCGGAAAAGACGATGCCATCAAAAGATTCCACCCCTGGGTTTTCAGTGGCGCCATAAAAAAAACATATGGGCCAACCCCGGACGGAGGACTGGTGGAAGTCTTTTCCAACAAAGATGAATATCTGGGCACAGGTCTGTTTCAGGATTCCTCTATTGCAGTGCGTATCATGGCTTTTGCCCCAGACAGGCCCCGGCTACTGGATGAGCAATACTGGCACAAAAAACTATTCAATGCCTGGAAACTCAGAACCCAGCTTGGACTGACCAGCAATGAAGAAACCAACGTGTATCGACTGATTCATGGCGAAGGAGACCAATTGCCCGGCCTCATTATCGACCATTACAACGGAAACCTGGTTATCCAGGCACACGCGGTAGGAATACACCTGAACATTCACCTGATTGCTGAGGGGTTAAAGAAGATATATGGAAGCCAGCTGAAAAGCATTTATTATAAAAGTACAGAAACACTGCCCGCAAATTTTGCCAGTAAAGAAGATACCGAAGGCTTTTTGTACGGAGAAAATACAATGGATATTGTATCAGAATATGGCCATAAGTTTGAAATCGATTTCATAAAAGGGCAGAAAACCGGTTTTTTTATCGACCAGAGAGAGAACAGAAAATTGCTGGCAGCCTATTCGAAAGGTAAGAAAGTGCTGAATACCTTCTGCTATTCAGGTGGCTTTTCGGTGTATGCCCTGCAAGCCGGTGCTGCGTATGTCGAATCGCTCGACAGTTCGAAAAAAGCCATTGAACTGACCGAAAAAAATGTTGAACTGAATTTTCCCGGTTGCAACAACCACAAAGTAATTGCAGCCGATGCATTACAATACATCAAAGAAAGTGATGAAATCAGGGATGTAATCATACTGGATCCCCCGGCTTTTGCCAAACACACCAATGTCAGGCACAATGCAGTACAGGGCTATAAAAGACTCAATGCTGAGGCCATTAGCAAAATTGCCCCCGGAGGGATTCTCTTTACTTTCAGTTGCTCACAGGTAGTGAACATGTCTTTATTTAAATCCACCATAATGGCAGCGGCCATTCAGGCCGGAAGACAGGCAAAGATCCTGCACCAGATGTCGCAGCCAGCCGATCATCCAGTCAATGCGTTTCATCCGGAAGGAGAATATCTTAAGGGACTTGTATTGTACATCGAATAACCAAACTGTATTGATTTGTATACTTATCGCGACATCTGGAAAATATCCTACCCGATAATTATTGGACTGGTAGCACAAAATGTTATGCTGGTAATCGACACAGCTTTTCTGGGTCGTGTATCGGAAATTACCCTTGGAGCAGCAGCCATAGGCGGAGTCTTTTACCTTTGTATGGTCATGCTGGGAACAGGTTTTGCCATTGGGGGGCAAATCATGATTGGAAGGAGAAACGGAGAAGCCCAATACGGAGCCATAGGCAAAGTATTTGATCACTCCCAGATTTTTCTTGCCTTGCTGGCCCTTTTCCTCTGGATATTGCTCAATTTTGCAGCACCTGCATTTTTGAGGTTTTTCATCAGTTCACCTGCCATCCTCGAAGAGAGTCTCATTTTTATCAGCTACAGGCAATATGGCTTGCTCTTCGGTTTCCTGGTGCTGGGATTCAATTCGTTATACATAGGCAATACCCAAACCAAGGTGCTTACCTTGAGTACTTTTGTAATGGCCTTTTTCAATATCGTATTGGATTACGTTTTAATTTTTGGTCATTACGGTTTTCCGGAAATGGGGATTGCAGGTGCAGCGCTGGCAACCAACATCGCAGAGTTATGTACCTTCATTTTCTATATGGCCTGGTCGATAATACGTAAAGATCACTTGTTTTTCAGGCTTTTTCATTTCAGAAAGCCTGACTGGACATTGCTCGGTTTATTACTGAAACTTGCCGTACCTGTCATGTTTCAGTATTTCTTTTCTTTTGCTGCCTGGTTTGTATTTTTTCTTATTATAGAACAAATCGGAGAAACTGCTCTTGCTGCATCTAATATTACCAGAAGCGTATATATGGTTTTGATGATTCCGGTATGGGGTTTAAGTGCATCGGTAAATACGCTCGTGAGCAATACCATAGGTATGGGCCAAACAGAAAAGGTAATTCCCCTCATCTATAAAGTATTGCTCATAGGAGTAGTTATCAGTATCGTTTCGGTACAAATCATCGTATGGTTTCCCAACCCCATTGCCAGTTTTTACACCGACAGTCAGCATCTCATCGATGCCACCATTCCATTGTTCAGGGTTATCAGCGTTGCTCTGGTGGCTTTTTCTTTTGGAATGATTCTTTTTAACGGACTTTCGGGCACAGGAAAAACCATGCTTGCACTCAAAATAGAGATTCTATCCATTACCTTTTACCTGCTGACCACCCTTTTCCTTGCCTTCTACCTTAAGGCTCCCGCAAATATTGTATGGATGGTGGAGATTGTGTACTTTTCAGCCATGGGTCTCTTTGCATTTATAGCCTTGAAAAAGGGTAACTGGCGGGATATAAAAGTCTAAAGAAAGATCCGGGCAACGATTTAGAACAGTTCAACAGCAATATGAGATAGTCGCTTGCAGATTTCCTCTTTGTTTTCCGCATCAGAAGGCAAAGTAAGCTGACGAAGATGGGGAAGTCTGTCAACCCCAGCTATGGATTGTGAAATAGGATTTCCTCCAAGATAAATTCCTTGTAGTAAGGAGTTTTCCGGTTGTTCAATACTTAGTTCCTGCAGGTTATTTTGGGTGAGACCGAGAAATTGCAGGCTTTTCATGGTAAAAAGACCCTGGGGAACAAATGAAATGGAGTTGGCTCCCAGGTATAGCTCCCTGAGCCTTTCCATGGCCAGTAGAGTGTCAGGAAGAACCGGAATATTGTTGAACCGGAGATTGATATGCAATAGAGATTTCAGTTCGCACAAAACCTCAGGAAAACTTACAAAAGCATTCTCAGACAAATCCACGTGCTGAAGTCTTTCCAGCAAAGCAAAACAATCAGGCAAAGCATGCAGTTTGTTTCCCCTTACAATAAATGTTTCAAGGGAAGTAAGACAACAAAAGTCATCTTCAATTTTCTCCAGTTGATTGTTGTGCAAATCCAGCACAGTAAGCTCGTGAAGTTCTGACAATTTACCGTCAAGTTTAGCAATCTTGTTCCAGCTGAGATTCAGTTCCCTCAGAGCATACAGTTTTTCTATACATGAAGGAATGGATGAAAAATTATTTTCAGAAAGAAAAAGCTTCTGCAGTAAATTCAGGTTTTCAAGTTCATCAGGCAATAGATTCAGATTGTTCCAGTCGAGATTTAACTCTCTGAGAGAAGACAACTCACCCAGTGAAGCCGGAAGATGACAGAGTTTGTTATATTGAAGTTCAAGTTTTACAATTTTTTTTAATTGGGCAGTTTCCATGGGCAGGGTACGCAATGTATTCCAACCCAGAGAAAGAATCCTGAGTTCACTTAAGTTTTTAATCCCTGAAGGAATTTCTCCGATTTTATTGTCCCTTAAGTCAAGGTGCTCAAGAGAAAGTAGACGGAGAATGACCTGGGGGAAATTAAGCAACCTGTTTTGTGAGATGGACAATTTTCTTAAATGCTCTAATCGAACAAGCTCATCAGGCAGAAAAGATAATTTATTCTTGTTAAGTATCAACTCCTGCAAATTCACAAGGTTGCCTATTTCTGCAGGCAATTCGACCAAACCCCGGTCACTCAGGTCAAGTCTTATTACCGTTGCAGGCTTTTCCAATGCTTCCTGCAGGGAATAACACACAGAATTCAATGCCATTGCTTTTTTGGGTTTTCTACTCTTTTGTCAGGCGAATATACATTTTTATTGGCGATTATAATCCATTTCACGACACAATAAATTTATGCATCCTGCAGCTTTTCCTCACCCAAAATATTCTTTCAAAAATATAATCTGCTTTGGCTTGATAAATCTGTATTTTTAAGAGATTGCGAACAATAAATCTGTGAAAATTTACGTAGGTTTGCAGAGTATTTTAAGGCCGAATGCCACAATAAAACAACAGAATTTTTCCGGTAATTTTTTCCATCTATTTAAAATGAAATATCTCCTCGCTATATCTCTGATTACACTCAGTACTTTTTTATTTTCTGCCACTCATTCTGAAAACCTTGATATAACGGAGAACTTCTCCGACAGGAGCCTTGAGCATCCTCCGGATTTTTCTACTCCCTGGGTAGATTCTGTATTCAACTCCCTTACGCTGGAACAAAGGATTGCTCAATTGCTGATGATAGAGGTCAGTACCCATCAGAACAGAACTTATAACAATCGCATTGAGCGACTGATAAAAAACTACAATATCGGCGGGATTGTATTTTTCAAAGGAGGTCCAGTGGCCCAGCTGAATCTTACCAATCAGTGGCAACGAGAGGCCCGGACTCCCATGCTGCTGGCCATGGATGCAGAGTGGGGATTGTCAATGCGCCTGGACAGTACCATTACTTTTCCACGCCAGGTAACCCTGGGGGCCATTGCCAATGAAAGATTGATCTACGAACTCGGGCTTGAAATGGGCCGGCAAAGCAAACGCATGGGGATGCACATCAACTTCTCCCCTGTTGTGGATGTCAACTCCAATCCTGAAAACCCGGTTATCAATTCCCGTTCTTTTGGTGAATGTCGCTACAATGTAACCCGCAAAGGAATGGCCCTGATGTTTGGCATGCAGGATGCAGGAATTATTGCCACTGCAAAGCATTTCCCCGGACACGGTGACACCGATGTGGACTCTCATCATGCCCTGCCGGTAATCCATCAGAGCTACGCAGAGCTCGATTCAATTCATCTTTTCCCTTTCCGCCATCTTATCGATAAAGGACTTATGTCGGTTATGGTAGCCCATCTCAATGTTCCTGAACTTGATGAAACTGAACAACTCCCCTCAAGCCTTTCCAGGGAAATCGTTACCGATTTGCTGCAGGTAGAAATGGGGTTCAGCGGGTTGGTGATTACCGATGCATTGAATATGAAGGGTGTTTCGAAATCTTACAAATCCGGCGAACTGGAAGTAGCAGCATTGCTTGCCGGAAACGACATCTTGCTTATGCCGGAGAGTGTCCCCCAGGCCATCAATGCGATAAAAAAGGCCATTGAAAACGGTGATTTGGATGAGGAGGTTGTGAATCTGAAATGCAAAAAAATCCTGTTTTTTAAAGAACAGGCCGGATTAAACCGGGTTAGACCCCTCACAATCAACAACCTGCATGACGACCTGAATGCACCTCGGGTTCACCAACTGAACAGGCGACTGGCAGAAGCATCCATTACTGTGATAAAAAACGATGAGGATCTGCTGCCCCTAAAAAGACTCGACACCCTCAATATTGCTGCTCTTACCATTGGCTCATCTAAAGAGAACCCTTTCCAGACCATGCTTGCCAACTATGCTCCGGTTTCCATGTTTGGAATCCCCAAAAACCATAACGCAAGTCAGGCAAATGCCTTAATAGAGGACTTATCGGAATACAACCTTGTGATAGTTTCCATACAAAACAACAGCATGTTCCCCGGTCGAAACTATGGTATCAACCAGCAAACCATCGATCTGGTGAACGCATTGTCGGAAACAAACAACATCATTCTCAATGTATTTGCCAATCCTTACAGCCTGAAATCTTTTGGTGCTGAACTCATGAATTCCCGTTCTATCATGGTTTCTTACCAGGATGGGAGAGACTTTGAAGAAGCATCCGCACAGGTTATCTTTGGTGCCATTTCGGCACGTGGCAAACTCCCAGTCTCCATATTGCCGTATTTCTCTATCTACACAGGTATCAATACAGCAGGAAGGCTGAGAATCAAGTATGGGGAATCGGAACCCTCCGGCATCAACATGTTTATGCTCAGCAGAGTCGACAGTATTGTTTATTCCGGCATAGAAGCCCAGGCCTTTCCGGGAGCGCAGGTTGCGGTTATCAAAGACGGGGTAATGATTCACAATCAATCCTACGGCCATCACACTTATGACAATCCTTCACCCCGTGTTCGAAACTCTGACATCTATGATCTGGCATCACTCACCAAAATTATAGCCACCACCAGTGCCATCATGCGTCTGGTGGATGAAGGACGGATTGATATCAACAAACCTTTGAGCGATTATCTCCCTTCATTGAGAGGCTCCAACAAAGAAAAACTCATTATCAGGGAAATTCTGGCCCACCAGGCCCGGTTTCGTTCCTGGATTCCCTTCTACCTCAACACCCTGGAAGAAGGAAGACCCAGCAGCCAGATTTACAGCGAGGTACCTTCTCTGGAATTCCCTGTTCGGGTAGCAGAAGGGCTTTACATTAACAGGAATTACAGGGATTCCATTTTGCATGCCATCACAAATTCTGACCTATTAAACCGCCGAAGGTATATTTATTCTGATTTGGGCTTCATCTTGTTTGCGGAGATGATTGAGCAGGTAACAGGCGAACCTTTTGATCTGTACCTTGACAAGACCTTTTTCAAACCCCTGGGGTTTCAGACCATGGGGTTCAATCCGCTGAACAGGTTTGACAAAAAAAGAATTGTACCCACAGAAAACGACACGATTTTCCGTGGGCAACTGGTTCATGGGTATGTACATGATCCGGGTGCAGCCATGCTCGGGGGTATCGCCGGACATGCAGGATTGTTTTCCAATGCAACTGAACTGGCAGTTTTTATGCAAATGCTCCTGCAGGAAGGGAGCTACGGAGGTGTCAGCTATATCTCTCCTGAAACCATCAGAGAGTTTACCACCACGCAATATGCCGGCAATCAAAACCGCAGGGCACTGGGCTTTGACAAACCATCTATAAAGCCAGACGAAGACAGCCCGGCATGCGAAAGTGCTTCATTGTTAAGTTACGGTCACTCCGGTTTTACAGGCATTTATGCATGGGTAGACCCCACAGAAAACCTGGTGTATGTCTTTCTTTCCAACCGGGTTAACCCATCCGCTTCCAACCGTAAAATTTCTGAATTGAACATCCGCTCCGAAATACACCAGGCCATCTATGATGCCATCTATTTTGAACGGTTTATGCTCAACAACAGGCTTCCCTGACTGGCGAACGAATAATCAACATTCAAAGCATCCAATTACGCTTGAATGACTAACTCAAATGTGTTTCGAGCGGAATTGCAAATTCCGCTGAACGCATGTCCCTTATTCATACCCTGACTTTTCAAACCAAACAAGAAAAAGCCCGGTAATTCAAAACTACCGGGCTTTTAATTTTTATAAGATTATAAGGGCTTTTATTTCAAACCACTTCTGATAAGGAAAGGATCAATATCCGGTTCCTGTCCGCGAAAGTTTACATAAGCATCCATACCTTCATACAATGCATTGTTGGCAAGGATATACTCGCGAAAATCTGATGCCAGTTCCTGGTTAAACAGATCTCCGGATTCGTTGAATGCATAGAAAGCATCAGCATCCAATACTCCAGCCCAACGATATACATAATATCCGGCTGCGTATCCGCCACCAAAAATATGACCGAAGTTGGGAGTGCGATAACGGGGAACGATCTCATCGATAAGCCCGATACGATTCATGCTGGCGCTTTCAAATTCGTTAACGTCAGTATCTTCCGTAATATTTGAAGTGTGCCAGTCCATATCCAGGATGGCTGCTGCCAGGTATTCCACATTTTGAAAACCCTGGTTGAAATGCCCGCTGTTTTGAAGTTTCTCAATCAATTCATCAGGAATAGGTTCACCGGTTTCGTAATGTATGGCATAGGTTTTCAACAATTCAGGCTCTCCTGCCCAGTTTTCCAGGATTTGCGAAGGAAGTTCTACAAAGTCTCTGGGGACACTGCGGCTGGTTCTGCGGTAATGCCCCTGTGCAAAGAAGTTATGCACAGCATGTCCGAACTCATGGAAATAAGTGGTTGTTTCATCCCAGCCAAGCATGGCAGGTTTGTCGCCTGAAGGGCGGGTAAAATTCATTACCATCGTAACAATGGGAGCCTTCCACTCACCATCTTCCCAGGCACCACTTCTGTATGTACCACACCATGCACCGCTGCGTTTGCCCGGTCTTGGGTGCGGATCGATAAAGAGAATGGCCAGGTGGCTTCCGTCGTTGTCAAACACTTCGAATGCTTCCACCTCTTCATGATATACCGGTATTTCGGGACGTGGCTCAAAGGTTAATCCCCAAAGTTTGTTGGCGAGCATAAAACTACCGTTTCTTACATTTTCAATAGTAAAATAAGGTTTTACCTCGTCATCATCCAGATCATACTTTTCTTTTCTAACTTTTTCAGCATAATACCACCAGTCGTGGGCTTCAAGCTCAAAATCACCTCCTTCACGATCAATGATGGCCTGCATGTCAGCTCTCTCACTTTTGGCACGTTCAAGGGCCGGTTCCCATACCCTGTAAAGGAAATCGTAAACATTCTGAGGGTTTTCTGCCATTTGAATATCGGTAAAGTAATCGGCATAGTTATCATAACCCAGAATTTCTGACATTTGCTGACGAAGCATCATCAACTCAACAAACAAATCTTTGTTGTCATTATCATTATCATTGTCTCCGCGGTTAACATAACCCATCAGCATTTTTTCTCTGAGGTCACGATTTTCTGCAAAGGTCAGGAAAGGGACCCTGCTGGGAAATGCCGTGGTGAAAACCCATTTACCTTCCATGTCGACTCTTGCTGCCTCTTCTGCTGCAGCAGCCACAACGTGTGCAGGTAAACCGGCCAGGTCGGCTTCATCTTCAATAATCAACTGGAAAGCATTGTTTTCTGCCAGAAGGTTTTCACTGAGTTGCAGAGAAACCATTGACATCCTTTCGCTGATTTCTGTCAGTTTTTCGCGTTGTTCTTCAGGAAGAGCAGCTCCCCCTCTTTCGAAATCCTGATACATTTTTTCCACAACAATCATTTGCTCTTTGTTGAGGTCTAGATTGTTTCTTTCGTTATAAACAGCCTGAATACGTTCAAACAAACCTTCATTCATACGAATGGCGCTGGAATGAGCCGATAACATTGGAGTAGTTTCCCTGGCAATTTCCTGCAGACGTGGATTGGTTTCAGCACCTCTCAACCCTCCGAAAACCGGGCTGATACGACGCAACAAACCTCCTGCCTGGTCATAGGCAACAATGGTATTTTCAAATGTAGGCTCTTCAGGATTGTTAACGATGGCATCAATTTCTGCCTGGTGTTGTTTTATGCCTTCCTCATAGGCAGGAAGATAATGATCTTCGTGAATCTGATCGAATGGAGGCGCCCCAAAAGGAGTATCCCACTCAACAAAAAAGGGATTCTCATCAGCTTTTTCTTCTTCACATGAGCTTAAAATCATGCTTAACGGAATTAAAAATAAAAGGAATTTTTTCATTATAAAGATTTTTTGGTTAGAATGTAATATGTAATGATGCGAGAAATATATTGAATTGAAAGCAAATAGGCCTCAAATATAGTAAAATTGTTAATTGCCAAAAGGAAAATCCCGGGAAAGTTTTCCTCTGCTTAAGCTAAAGCGAATAATTGTTTTCCGAATTGTTATCTCGGAAAGACTTTGGACTTTATTGTGTACTTTTGTAACTCTATAAACTGAAAACAGCTATTTAAAAGCTAAAGGAGTACAGATAAATCCCTGAAAAATCATTCAATACACCTTTTTTTCAGCACCTTAGCATCAATTGTGCAAGACAATAAAAAAACAGGCACATTTATTTGGATGAATAAAAAGGATATTGTATCTTTGCAAGCCTAAAAACAGAGAGAAAATTACTATTTTGTTGTTGACAATCAAAATTTATTCAATATCATGTACATCAACTCGGAGATAAAAAAAGATATTTTTAAAACCTACGGAAAATCGGAAACCGATACAGGTGCAGCTGAAAGCCAGATTGCCCTTTTCACCCATCGTATTACGCACCTTACCGGTCATCTGAAAAAGAACAAAAAGGACAAAGGAACCCAGAGAGCCTTGATTAACCTTGTAGGAAAAAGAAGAAGATTACTGGATTACCTGAAAGAAAAAGAAATTAACAGGTACCGTGATATCATCAAGAAATTGAATTTGAGGAAATAATTATTTCACCAAATAAAAAAAAGGCAATTAAAAATTTAATTGCCTTTTTTTATATTTACAGTGCGCTGAACATAATACTCCTTCAGGCACTTATACAATCAAAGAAACCCATCACCAAAAGGGTGATGCAGAAAATCAAGAAAAGAATTCCCAAAAAGAAGAATTATGACGAACAAGACACGAGGTATTCAGAAGACGTTTGAAATGGGTAATGGCCAGACCATCACCCTTGAAACAGGCAAACTTGCCAAGCAGGCAGACGGAGCAGTAGTATTACGCATGGGCAACACCATGTTACTGGCCACGGTGGTATCAAGAAAAGAAGCTGCAGAAAATGCTGCTTTTTTCCCATTGTCAGTAGATTATCAGGAGAAATATGCCGCTGCAGGCCGCTTCCCCGGTGGATTTTTCAAAAGAGAAGCACGACCATCAGAATATGAAATTCTTATCTCAAGACTGGTTGACAGAGCTCTCAGGCCCCTGTTTCCCAAAAATTATATGAATGAAACCCAGGTGTTAATATCCTTAATATCTGCTGATAAAAATACTTTACCCGACTCACTGGCCGGACTTGCAGCTTCAGCAGCCCTTATGGTTTCAGACATCCCTTTCGGAGGCCCTATCTCTGAAGTAAGGGTAGCACGTATTAACGGCGAGTTTACCATTAACCCCACCATCAGCCAGCTTTCAGAAGCTGATATGGAAATGATTGTAGCCGGAACACTGGACAACATTGTGATGGTGGAAGGTGAAATGAAGGAAGTATCTGAAAAAGATATGATTGAAGCCATCAAAGTAGCCCATGAGGCCATTAAAATTCAATGCAATGCGCAGGTGGAACTGGCAGAGATGGTTGAGCACGCAAAGGTAAAAAGAGAAGTGGAACCCGAAAAGGAGGATGCTGAATTAAAAGAGGATATGTACAAAGAACTGTATCAAAAAGTTTATGATACGGCACGTGCTGTTATATCCAATAAGCATGAAAGACATGATGCTTTTGAAGCCATTCTCACCCAGTACCTGGAGAAATTTAATGAAGAAGAACTGGAAGAGAAATCGTCTTTGGCGAAAAAATACTATCACGACATAGAAAAAGAAGCCATCCGCAATATGGTGGTAAATGATCAAATCCGTCTGGATGGACGCAAACCCGATGAAATCAGAGAAATATGGAGTGAAGTAGACTACCTGCCCATGGCCCACGGTTCAGCGCTGTTTACCAGGGGAGAAACCCAGTCTCTTACCACTGTAACTCTTGGAACCAAGATGGATGAGCAGATTCTGGATGGAGCAGTAATAGAAGGAAAGAGCAAAGTAATGCTCCATTACAACTTCCCCCCTTTCTGTACCGGTGAAGCCAAATTCCTGCGTGGCACAAGCCGCAGGGAAGTTGGTCACGGAAACCTGGCTCTTAGAGCTCTGAAACCTGTGCTTCCCGATGGAAACGACAACCCTTACACTATCCGTATTGTTTCTGACATTCTGGAGTCCAACGGTTCGTCTTCTATGGCTACCGTATGTGCCGGAACTCTGGCGCTCCTGGATGCCGGGGTGAAAATAAACAAACCTGTTTCAGGAATTGCCATGGGCCTTATTGCCGACATCGAAACCGGAAAATATGCAATCCTTTCCGACATTCTTGGCGATGAAGACCACCTGGGAGATATGGACTTCAAAGTAACAGGTACCAAAGACGGTGTTACCGCCTGCCAGATGGATATCAAAATTGATGGCCTCAGCCATGAACTGATGGAAAAAGCTCTTGAACAAGCCAAAGCCGGCAGGTTGCATATTCTTTCCAAAATGGAAGAAACCATTTCTGAAGCCAGGGAAGATTACAAACCACACGTTCCAAGAATCGTAAAGATGACTATACCCAAAGAGTTTATCGGTGCAATTATCGGACCCGGAGGAAAAGTTATCCAGGAAATGCAGAAAGAGAGTGGTACTACTATCGTAATCGAAGAAATAGGTGATTATGGTGTGATTGATATCGTATCAGAAAACAAAGACTCCATTGACTTCGTAATAAACAAAATTAAAGGAATCACAGCTATACCCGATATTGGTGAGGTATACCAGGGCACAGTGAAAAGTGTAGTTCCTTTTGGATTGTTTGTTGAGATCCTTCCTGGTAAAGAAGGTTTGCTGCATATTTCCGAAATTGAATGGAAACGACTGGAAACCATTGAAGAAAGCAATATCAAAGTGGGTGACTCCATAGAAGTGAAACTACTGGATGTTGACAAGAAAACCGGTAAATTCAAATTGTCACGCAAAGTATTATTGCCCAGGGATAAACCCGCGGACAATGACAAAAGACGTAACAACGACCGCAAGTAAGGAAGTTTAATTCCATGAAAAAACCCGCCAAGGAAATAAACCCCTTTGGCGGGTTTTATTTTAAAGTGCATCACAAATGGACCTCCTGTAATAAAAAACTTACTAATTTTGGTGCAAATTTCACATTAATTTTTTCCTATGTCACACCTCATTGCCCCCTCCTTGCTGGCAGCCAACTTTCTGAATCTTGCTACTGATATTGAAATGGTCAATAACAGTGTTGCCGATTGGTTTCATGTGGACGTAATGGACGGACACTTTGTTCCCAATATTTCGTTTGGTTTTTCCATTATTTCGCAAATCAAATCCATCGCTAAGAAACCACTGGATGTGCACCTGATGATTGCCAACCCCGACAGCTACATTGAAGCCTTTAAAAAGGCGGGAGCCGACAATCTCACGGTACATTATGAAACATGCCCGCACCTTCATCGCACAATTCAATCCATCAAAGAAAACGGCATGAAGGCAGGCGTGGTAATCAATCCCCACAATCCTGTGGAATTGCTGACAGATATTGTGGCAGATATTGATCTTGTTCTTATCATGTCGGTGAATCCCGGCTTTGGAGGGCAAAAATTTATTCAGTCATCCCTGAATCGAATTTCACGATTAAAAGACTTACTAATTCAGAAAAACAGTAAAGCTTTGATAGAGATAGATGGTGGGGTAGATACATCCAATGCCGCAATGCTGGCTGAGGCTGGTGTTGACGTTCTGGTTGCGGGCAGTGCAGTTTTCGGATCACCCGACCCCACTGCCACCATAAAGAAACTAAAAGAACTCACCAGTTAGAGCCTCTCCAACAACAAAACACGTTGCAGAGCCGTTTAAATACCGTTGTTAAACCGATTACATTAATCTCTGAAATGAAAAAAATTCCCCTGACGTTCCTCATAATTTTTGTATTGGCTTTCAGTGCCTGTACCTGGTTCTCATCCGAAAACGAATGCGAACAGCAGCTTGACAGACGAACCATGGCCAATATACTTACCGATGTATTTTTGCTGGAATCACAAATATCTAATCAGCCCGCATCTTTGGAGATCAGGGATTCTGTTGCCCACTATTATGCAGGAATTTTTGACAAGTACGAAATTAGTTACATTGAATTTGAAAAAGCATATGAGTGCTATTTGCTCGACCAGGACAATATGGCCTGGATAATGGATGAGGTACTTAGTGCCATCAGCATTCAACAAAGCAAACTTGATGAAAAAAAAGAGGAGTCTGAATAATCCGGCTCCTCTTTTCTTTGTGGGCTCATCGCCTTTCTATAAAAATGACATCTCAGGGCTTGTAAAACTTTGCAACAATATTTTCCTCGTCAGCCCCGTCGTTGGTTTTGTAAGCAATAGTAAATTCATCATTAGAATAACTTCCCGAACCTTGTATTTCGATAGTGTCATCACATATTGTCTGCCGTGGTAAAGTGATGGAATTACCAGCAATAATAGCTCTTGCGCTTTCATCCATGCCCTGATAATTAAAATTCTGGATCAGCACTTCGGAGGAATTATCTGGATTGCGAATGATTTTAACATTAAAAGGACCAAAATCGCCTGTCAAATCTCCCGTTTCAGTACATTTCCAGTCGCCCAGAAATTTCTCCATGGGATCACCAAATATGTCGTCCAGATTTTCATCTTCACAAGAAGTAAAAGATACCATAGAAACCAGCAGCAATAAACCGAATATTTTCTTAAATTTCATCATAGTCATCAGATTTAGAAGTTGACAAAAGAACCCCGCTCATTTTATTCTCTTTCTGAACAATTGCTTCCTTTGGATAATTAAAAGGGATGCCCTCATATCAGAATTTAAAAATACAAAAAAGCAGTAAAAAAACGGAGGTCATATTACTGCTTTAGCATAACAATTTTCAGGCCAGTTTAAAAAAGCTTGTTGAGCAATGCATCATCAGCAACATTGGGCAGGGTAACTTTCAGTAAAGGCTCTGCCTCCATGGCTCTTTTGATGGCAAACACGGCTTCATTATTACGTGCCCAGCTTCTGCGGGCAATACCATTGTTCACATCCCAGAACAGCATGGAGCGGAGTCGCCGGTCCGCATCTTCAGAACCATCCAGCAACATTCCAAAGCCCCCGTTGATTACTTCACCCCAGCCAACGCCACCACCGTTATGGATAGAAACCCAGGTGGCACCCCGGAAGCTGTCGCCTATTACATTATGAATGGCCATATCAGAGGTAAATTGTGAACCATCGTAGATGTTGGAAGTTTCCCTGTAGGGGGAATCTGTGCCTGAAACATCGTGATGATCGCGTCCCAGAATCACCGGACCGGATATCTTTCCTTCCCTGATGGCTTTATTAAAAGCAGCAGCAATCCTGATCCGCCCTTCAGCATCAGCATAAAGGATACGAGCCTGCGAGCCTACCACGAGTTTGTTTTCTTCTGCCTGTCGTATCCACAGAAGGTTATCGGCCAGCTGTTGTTTGATCTCCTCAGGCGCTTCTTTCATCATTTCCTCCAGCACATCACCGGCAATTTTATCTGTCACTTTCAAATCCTGCGGATCAGATGTAGCACACACCCAGCGGAAAGGGCCAAACCCATAATCAAAACACATGGGGCCCATGATATCCTGAACATATGAAGGGTATTTATACTTTCCGTCTTCCTTGAAAATTTCAGCTCCTGCCCTACCCGCTTCCAGCAGAAATGCATTGCCATAATCCCAGAAATACATTCCCCGCGCAGAAAGGGTATTCACTGCTTTCACATGCCGAACAAGAGTCTCCTGCACTCTTTTTTTGAAGGTATCCGGATCAGAAGCCATCATTTCATTGGCTTCCTTGTAGTCCATGCCAACCGGATAATAGCCTCCGGCCCAGGGATTGTGAAGGGAAGTCTGATCAGAGCCCAGTTCCACATCTACTTCATGCGCTACCAAAGCTTCCCAAAGGTCAACAATATTGCCCTGGTAGGCCAGAGAAACCGCTTCCTTGTTAGCTTTGGCTTCTTTTATTCTTTTTACGATTGTATCCAGATCTTCGAAAACCTCATCTACCCAACCCTGCGAATGTCTGACCTGAGTGGCTTTGGGATTGATTTCGGCCACCACACACACAGCACCCGCAATAACCGCTGCTTTGGGCTGTGCGCCCGACATACCGCCCAGACCACTGGTGACAAATAACTTTCCGGCCAGCCCACTGCCTCCTTTGCTGAATTTCCTGCCGGCATTCAAAACTGTTATGGTGGTTCCGTGCACAATACCCTGAGGACCGATATACATGAATGAGCCTGCAGTCATCTGGCCATACTGGGTAACGCCCAAAGCGTTAAACTTCTCCCAGTCATCGGGTTTGGAATAGTTGGGAATCATCATACCATTGGTAACCACTACCCTGGGAGCATCTTTGTGCGAGGGGAAAAGCCCCATAGGGTGACCAGAATACAAAACAAGGGTTTGTTCGTCGGTCATGGTGGCAAGGTATTGCATGCAAAGCAGATACTGCGCCCAGTTTTGAAAAACAGCACCATTGCCTCCATATGTAATCAATTCGTGTGGATGCTGAGCAATAGCATAATCAAGGTTGTTGCTCAACATGAGCATGATGGCAGCTGCCTGTTTGGATTTGTGAGGGAAATCCTCAAAACTGCGGGCATAAATTTTATAATCCGGACGAAACCGGTACATATAAATCCGACCGTATTCTTTCAGTTCCTGAGCAAACTCTTTTGCCAGCACCTCATGATGCTTTTCAGGGAAATAGCGCAATGCATTCTTCATTGCAAGCTTCTTATCTTCTTTGGTCAGAATATCCTTGCGCCGGGGAGCATGATTCAGATTGTTGTCCCGGGGTTTCGGCTCCGGGAGTTCATCAGGAATACCCTGAAGGATTAGTTTTTGAAATTCATCTTTTGTAATCTGTTTTTCCATTGTATAACTGTTTCGGGTGATATTGATATACTTATAAAAGGGTCAGTAAGTTTCTGCCTGTATTTGTAAGCCCTGTCAATCGCAACTTTCAACTTCTTCCACATCAAAAGTGACGAAGTCCCATGAGAACCCCTCCTCCTCAGTATCTTCCAGCTTCAGGTCTTCCAGGGTAAAACGCAATCCTGCCAGCCCCCCTCTGCGGCTTTGTCCGGGCTTAAGACACAGTTGGTTTTCTTCGCTCTGGTATACCAGCAGCCCTTCATTATAAAATCCAACAATAAAAGTCATGTTTACCGCTGTCTCATTTTCATTGGTAACTCTCAGGTTCAGCACTGCATCGCTGTCTTTATCGAAAAATGCCGCTCTTTGCCAGCGATACATGGTCTTTATATTGTCTTCGGTTTCAAATTCGGTATAACCTCTTTGTGCATTTGCAGCAATAGCAGAGAAAAGGAGAACAGAGACCAGCAATAAATTTTTATAGTTCATAAGTTTTGGATTGAAAAAGTTAGTAAAAATACATCCGATTCAAATGTGCTTCAAACCAAGCTTCCAGTAAGCCTCAATTTCTTCATCGGAGGCAAAAGGAAGTTGCACGATATCATCGGCAAATTTACGATAAGATCGGCTATCTTCACAAACTTTCAAACCCTGAAAATATTGCTTTCCACCTGAAAATACACCATTCATATAATACCATACAGCTTTCATTTGTCCCATGAGTTTTTTCTCATTTTTTACGCGGTTTTGGATACCTGAGAAAACTTCCTGCTCAAATCCGGCGATTCGTTCCCTTTTTTCTGAATCAGATAAAGAAATCCCCTGTATTTGTGCAGGCAGGAAGGGATTTATCAAGGCCCCCCGCCCAACCATCCAGCTCTTTACTGCCGGAAAGCGTGCTTGCAGTTCCCTGTATCGGGTGGCATGAAAAATATCTCCGTTGTAGGTTACCGGCATACGGCTTAACCCCAGGTATTCTGCAAAACCATCGGAATTGGTGTCGCCTTTATAGCGTTGCAGTCCGATGCGGGGGTGTATAATGAGTTCATGAATGGGATAATCGTTAAGCACCTGAAGCACTTTGCCCAGCTCATCCGGGTTGCGGTATCCTAACCGGGTTTTTATAGAAAGCTTTAAAGGAATCCTCGGCATGATCTCATCCAGCAATGTCCTTATAGTATCGGGAAATGGCAAAATGCCGCACCCTCTTTTTTTGTTGGCCAGACGCGAAAAAGGGCACCCCATGTTCCAGTTTATGTGTTCATAGCCTGCATCAGCCAGGGTAGCGGCGATGGCAATCACCTCCCTGTGGTCAATGCTCACAAATTGTGGTATGGTTTCCACCTCATTTTCCCGGAAAGGCAAAACATCTTCAAAAACAGAAAGATTCACCTTTTCCGGATGCACCCCCGAAATAAAGGGAGCAAACACCCTGTCGAGGCCGGGAAAATGCCGGTAAAAGGCATTTCGGTATACCTTGGTAGTAATTCCCTGAAAAGGTGCCAGCGATATATTGGAGTTCATAGTGTTTCTTAATTCTTTATAGAAATATAAGCATACAGAAAATGCCGATAAGTTAGCATACAACACAAAAATACAATTATCATCCCATATGAGCAGGTTAATAAGAATTGTCTAATTTTATACTTCTGAAATATGAAGGCAAACATTGATTATGGTATGAGAAAAGAGAAAGATTTTTTAGGCGAAGAATTACTGCCGGAAGATGCATTGTATGGCATACATGCGCACAGGGCAAAACAGAATTTTACCAACAATTCGGTTTTCTCCGAAGAATGGTATAAAGCGGTTGGACAGGTGAAACAAGCCTGTTATCAAACGGCAATTTCGTTTGCAAAGGCAGCACAAGGCAAGTTTCCTGAAAAAACATTGCCTGCCGGATGCGAAAACATTCAAACACTGGAGTTCCTGGTGGAGGCTGCATCAGAAATAGCCGAAGGAAAATACTATGAACATTTTGTGGTACCGGGCATACAGGGAGGTGCTGGTACAGCCATTAACATGAACATCAACGAAATCATCACCAATGTATGCCTGAAAAAAATGGGACATAAACCTGGTGAATATAGTGTGGTGGATCCTTTTGTGCATGCCAATATTTTCCAGTCTACCAACGATGTAATACCCACTGCCTTAAAAGTGGCCATGATGAAAGAACTGAATATTCTTGAGGCCGCCATCAATGAACTGCGGTCGGCTTTTGAGAAGCTTGAATCGAATCATCGTGACACCCTTCGCATTGGATATACCCAGATGCAGGAAGCCGTACCCTCATCCTTCGGATTGCTCTTCAGTGCCTGGTCAGATGCTTTTTCGCGCGACTGGTGGCGCGTATCCAAATGCTTTGAACGCATAAAAGTTACCAACCTGGGAGGAGGAGCTACCGGCACCGGGATGGCCATTCCGCGCTATTACATCATGGAAGTCACCAACCGCCTGCGCGAACTCACCGGATTGCCTGTAACACGCAGCGAAAACCACACAGACACCACGCAAAATATGGATGTTTTCGTGGAAGTACATGCCATACTGAAAGCCCATGCCGTAAACCTTGAGAAAGTAGCGTCCGACCTGAGGCTGTTAGGTTCTGATATCATGGGACATCACGACCTGACCCTGCCGAAAAAACAAACAGGTAGCAGTATCATGCCCGGCAAGGTGAATCCTGTTATCAACGAATTTGTAATCGGATGTGCTCATAAAGTTTACGCCAATGATATGCTTATCAGCAACCTTAGCGGGCAAGGTACCCTTGAATTAAATGCTTATTTACCTGTAATTGGACATGCCTTGCTGGAAAGCCTGCACCTGCTTATCAGCGCTGACGAATCCATGTTGAAGCACCTGATAACAGGTATAAAGATCGAATCGCACACAGCTTATGAAAAGCTGCTGAGAAGCCCATCCATTACCACAGCCCTGCTCCCTCTGGTTGGCTATGAAATGGCCTCTGACATAGCAAGGCTGATGAAAAATGAGCATCTTAATATCCGGGAAGCCAACGAAAAACTGGGTATGCTGGAAAGAGAAAAACTCAACAAAGTGCTTCTGCCGGAAAATCTGCTCAAGCTGGGATATTCTCTCAACGACATGTAATTATTGATCATTCAATTGCAAAGAAAAAACAACATAGTATGTCAAAAGGAAAAGAATCCAAACCTCATATAGGCATCTTTGGCCGGCGCAACAATGGGAAAAGCTCATTTATCAATGCCTTGGCCGGACAGGATATTGCCATTGTTTCTGATGTAGCTGGGACTACCACCGACCCGGTAAAAAAATCAATGGAGATTTCGGGTATCGGTCCGGTAGTACTGGTAGATACTGCTGGTATTGATGATGAGGGTGACCTGGGGCAAAAACGTATAGCAAAGTCGCTGGCTGCCCTTAAAAATGTTGATTTGGCCGTTTTAATCATCACCGGCAACACGTTTGGCAGTTTTGAAGAAAAACTGGTGGAAGACTTTAAGGACTACGGAACACCTTTTATCATTCTTCACAACAAATCTGATATTGGCCCCCTGGAAAGTGACTTTCATTTGCGTTTGAACCAGGAATTTCCGGGTGCGCCTGTTCTGGAGTTTTCATCTGTAAATCCCGAAAACAGGGAAGAAATAATCAAGGCCATGCGCAATACCATTCCCCCGTCGGCCTGGAAAAAAAGCAGCCTTCTGGGAGACCTGCTTTCCTATGGTGACCTGGTATTGCTGATAACGCCCATTGATATTGAAGCCCCCGAAGGAAGATTGATTCTTCCCCAGGTACAGGCCATTCGCGATATACTGGACAATGACTGCGTGTGTGTGGTGGTCAAAGAGCGGGAAGTAGATTCGCTGATAAAAGTACTGCACCCACGCCCCGCATTGGCCATTACCGACAGCCAGGTTTTCCTCAAAGCAGATGCATCCATTCCTCACGACATACCCCTTACAAGTTTCAGCATCATGCTGGCCCGCCAAAAGGGTGATTTTGAAAATTACGTGAAAGGGACACCCAGTATATCTGAGCTCAAAGACAATGATCGAATCCTGCTGCTGGAAAGCTGCACCCACCATGTTGCATGTGATGATATTGGCCGGGTAAAAATCCCCAGATGGATGAATAGTTTTACAGGAAAAAAGCTTACATACGATGTTGTTTCAGGACTCAATGATTTGCCCCGCCCCATCAACGATTACGCCCTCGTGGTACAATGCGGAGGGTGTGTAATCACTCCCAAACAAATCCGCGGCAGACTCAAACCTGCCATAGATGCCAATGTACCTGTAACCAACTACGGGATGGCCATAGCCTGGATGCATGGTATATTCAAAAGAGCCGTTGCCCCGTTCCTGAAAGTTGACACAAGTGCCGAAGATTATTTGTAATTTCGCGTACTCATTTATCACCCCGAAATCCTATGACAAAATCACTTCAGGAAATAGTTGACCAGGATGAATTCAGCAAGTCTGATCTGGAAAGAATGCTCGCCGCCGATGAACAGGAAAGACAACTTATATTTGCCAAAGCAGAAGAAGTAAAAAGGATCTTTGTTGGCAACAAGGTATATTACAGAGGATTGATTGAATTCTCTAATCTTTGCGGAAAGAACTGTTATTATTGTGGCATTCGCGCCGGCAACAAGGATACGCACCGGTATGAAGTTACCGAAGAGGAAATACTAGAGGCAGCAAAGTATGCTTATGATAATAAATTCGGCAGCCTGGTAATACAGGCCGGAGAACGAAGCGACAAGAGCTTTGTGGATCGCATTGCAAAGGTGGTAAACCAGATAAAGGAAATGAGCAACGGGGAACTGGGCATCACCCTTTCACTGGGAGAGCAAACAGAAGAAACCTATAAGCTATGGTACGATATGGGAGCTCACCGGTACCTGCTCAGAATTGAAGTTTCCAACCCGGAATTGTATCATAAATACCATCCTGCTGATAAAAAACACGATTATTTCCAACGGATGGAAAGCCTTCATTTGCTGAGAAAAACAGGTTACCAGGTGGGAACCGGGGTAATGATTGGGCTGCCTTTCCAAAGCCTCAGCGATCTTGCTGATGATTTGATCTTTTTCCGTGATTTTGATATCGACATGGTGGGGATGGGACCGTATATCGAACACGAAAACACCCCTATGTTCCAATATAAAGACAAGCTTATTTCCAAAACAGACAGGTTTTATCTGAGCCTGAAAATGGTTGCCATATTGAGAATTATGATGAAAGACATCAACATTGCAGCCACTACTGCAATGCAGGCCATAGATCCCATGGGAAGGGAGAAAGCCATCAAGGTGGGAGCCAACATAATCATGCCCAACCTCACCCCAACCCGATACAGAGAAGATTATCTGCTCTATGAAGATAAGCCCTGCACCGATGAGGATGCCGAAGAATGCAAAAGATGTCTTGAGGCACGGATACACATGGCAGGAGGGCAGATTGGATATGGTGAGTGGGGAGATTCCAAACATTTTGGAAAAAGAAAAGGGAATTCCTGAAAACTCCCTTTACATCCTTATTATAATTTTCAGCCTCCTGCTTTTTTAGCCTTATAACCTTCTTTGCTAAGGTAATCAAGCACCTTATCTCGGTGGTCGCCCTGCAATAGTATTTCTCCGTCTTTTACCGAGCCTCCCACACCACATTTATTCTTAAGGGTTTTACCCAGTTCTTCCATATCGTCATTGGTTCCTACAAAGCCGACTATCAGAGTAGCGGTTTTACCTCCCCTGCCCTTCTTACTCAAAATAATCTTCAGGTTCTGCTGTTGGGGAGGAAGGGTTTCTTCCTGTTTTTCATGAATATTAAAATCCAAATCTCTGTTGGTGGAATATACAATATTGCCTAAAGTCTTTTTATTTTTCTTTGCCATGGAATATAATTTTATGAAGTTCAGGGAACAATCACATTCAAAGATAGTGGATTTACCTTAACATGAATTTTATTATCAATATCCACCGGATCACCATCAATATGCATAGGCGCATTCTCAGACTTATGCATAATTACTTCGCGCGTTTTAAAGTACTCTGCATAATGTGTTTTATTGATACGTCTGAAAAACACCATGGAGCCCATAAGGGGTGCTTTCACCAGCGGTACTTTTGAAATAATACAGATATCTATTAAACCATCATCTGCAATGGCTTCAGGAGCAATTACAGCATTATTACCAAATTGATTGGAATTGGCAAAGCATACCATCAATGCTTTCCTTTCAATGATGTTTCCATCAAATTCCAGAACATAATGCCGTGGTTTATAGTTAAAATACTCATGCAAAACTATTTTGAAGTATGTCCAGAATCCTCTTCTCTTAACTTTGGAAAACGCAACTGCTACCTTTGCATCAAAACCTGCACCGGCGAGATTACATCCAAATTTGTCGTTAATTGTGAAAGCATCAATTTTTTTTACCCGAAAAGCCCTGATAGTATTAATGGCTTTATCCAGATTGAAAGGTAAATGCAGAAAATGCGCAAGTCCATTTCCTGAACCGGCAGGAATAATACCCAGAGCTACATTTGTATTTACCAATCCTTTTGCAACTTCATTTACTGAACCATCACCTCCTGCAACAACTACTGCATTCAGGCCTTTTTTTACGGCCTCCTGCGCAAGTTCAGTTCCATGCCCGGGGTATCCTGTAAATTTAATCTCATAATCCAGATCTGAATCATCCAGATTTTCTTTTATTATCTGCCTGATTCTGTCTTTATTACTTATTCCGGAAACCGGATTAATCAGGATAAGAATGTTTCTCTTCACCTGCATGCTATTTACACCCAAAAAAAACCGGGACAATCCAATGATTTCCCGGTATTAATCAATCTCTTTTCAAATATTAAGCTTGTCCCTCACCAGCTGCTCTCATCGACATTATGTCGCGGTCAAACATATAAAGGTTCCCGTCGCCCAGCAGATCAAGCTTGTCTAAAAGCCCCTGCACTGAAGATTCTTCCTCCAGTTGCTCGTCTACAAACCACTGAATCCAGTTATGGGTAGTAAAATCTTTTTCGTCAAGGCAAATACCCACGATATTATTGATGGATTTGGTAACCATTTGCTCGTGTTCCAAAGCGGCTTCAAAAGCTTGCTTTATCCCTTTCATCTCACGTGGAGGTTGATCGATTTTGGGAACAATTGCGTTTCCGCCTCTCTCATTAATATATTTGATAAACTTTAGCATATGCTGAATTTCTTCCATGTGCTGTGCATAAAACCAGTTGGAAATTCCTTCAAGACCTTTGCCATCAGCCCATGAAGCCATAGCCAGATACAGCTGTGCCGCATAGCCTTCCTTCTCAACCTGCTCATTCAATACCTTTTCCAGTTTTTTCGTTAACATATCTGCAATATTTTAAGATTAATAATTCTATTCTCACCTACAAAGTTAGCAAATATCATGAAAGAAGTATTGTGTGAAAGAAAATTTCAGCCACACAAAAAGAATTAAAAAGGGAAAGAGATTATCAGGAATTCAACGCTTCAGCACCGCCTACAATTTCAACAATCTCGTTGGTAATAGACGCCTGCCGGACCTTGTTGTAGGTAATAGTAAGATTTTTAAGAAGTTCGGTGGCGTTATCGGTTGCTTTGTGCATCGCCGTCATTCGCGCTCCTTGCTCACTGGCAAAAGAATCGAGCAAAATCCGGTAGAAATAAGTTCGAATCACCTTGGGTATAAGCTCATCAAGAATCTCTTTCCTGGAAGGTTCCAGGATATAATCAAAATCAGCTTTACCCTCTGTTTCAGTATCAGAGGTGGCATCGAGGGTCATGGGTAAGATTTGTTCGGCAATAAGTTTGTAATTGGCAGCATTTTCAAACTGGTTGTAAACGACATCCACTTTTTGAAATTCACCTTTTTCAATTACCTCCATGGCTTTGCGTGCAAGGGCGAAAGCATCATCAACGGTCACGTTGTCAATTAAGTCATGAAAGCATTCATCAATAGTGTAAGTGCTCTTTTTGAAATAATCCTCTGCTTTGCGTCCAATCAGCCAGAGTTTGGGTTCATAATTTTGTTCTTTAAGCTCTCTGAGGTGAATTACGGCTTTTTTAACCAGGTTAGAACTGAAAGTACCACACAGACCCTTGTTGGCTGCGACCACAATCACCAACACCTGCTTTGCAGGTTTAGGGAGGCACAGTACATTTTTGTCTTCCGGCTGCAGCCCTTTGTTGATATTCTGGAGTATCTGCCTGAGTTGCTCTTCGTAAGGTCTGAGGTTCAATATGGCGTTTTGACCTTTACGCAACTTGGAAGCAGACACCATTTTCATGGCACTGGTGATCTGCCTTGTAGATTTAATGGATGCAATACGAACCCTGACTTCTTTCAAATTGGCCATGAATAAAAACTTTTAGTAGAAAACCTTAACCCTGATTAATTGCACTTACTATCTCCTGTGCTGCATTCTCGAGTACTTTTGCAATATCTTCATTAAAGATCCCTTGCCTGAGTTGCTCAAGCGTATCTTTATGGTTGTTTTCGAGCAACTGAAGAAACTCTTCCTCAAAACGGCTTACCTTTTTTAGTTCAAGTTTTCTGAGCAACCCCCTGGAACCACAATATACCATAGCGACCTGATTTTCCACCTTCATAGGTTTAAATTGTCCCTGTTTGAGTATTTCCACGTTTCTTGCCCCTTTATCCAGAACAGCTTTGGTGGATGCATCCAAATCGGAACCAAACTTAGAGAAAGCTTCCAGTTCGCGATACTGGGCCTGGTCGAGTTTGAGGGTCCCTGCAATTTTTTTCATCGACTTGATCTGTGCATTACCTCCAACCCTGGAAACAGATATACCCACATTAATCGCTGGTCTGATACCGGAGTTGAAAAGACTGGATTCAAGAAAAATTTGTCCGTCGGTAATTGAAATCACATTGGTAGGTATATAAGCAGAAACATCACCCGCCTGGGTTTCAATAATGGGCAGTGCCGTCAGAGAACCCCCTCCTTTTATTTTTCCTTGCAGGGAGTCGGGAATATCATTCATCCGGGCTGCAATTTCATCAGAATCAATGATCTTGGCGGCTCTTTCCAGCAGACGACTATGCAGATAGAAAACATCTCCGGGATAAGCTTCTCTTCCCGGGGGACGTCTCAGCAGCAGCGAAACTTCACGATAGGAAACCGCTTGTTTGGAGAGGTCGTCAAAAACAACCAATGCCGGGCGCCCGGTGTCTCTGAAATATTCACCTATGGCTGCACCTGCAAAAGGAGCAAAAAATTGCATGGCTGCCGGCTCGCTGGCATTAGAAGAAACTATGGTAGTATAATCCATGGCTCCATGCTTTTCCAGTACACTCATGATATTGGCAACAGTGGAACCTTTCTGGCCTATGGCAACGTAAATACAATATACGGGTTCTCCCTTATCAAAAAACTCACGTTGATTAATAATGGTATCAATGGCAATGGCACTTTTCCCGGTTTGACGGTCACCAATAATAAGCTCCCTCTGGCCCCGTCCGATAGGAATCATAGAGTCTATGGCTTTGATTCCTGTTTGCATGGGTTCATTTACCGGCTGCCGGTAAATGACCCCCGGAGCTTTCCTTTCCAGGGGCATACGAAACAATTCACCTTCAATAGCGCCTTTGCCGTCAATGGGCTGTCCCAACGTATTAACTACCCTGCCCAGCAACCCTTCGCCCACATCAATAGAGGCAATTTTTTTGGTTCGCTTTACCAGGTGCCCCTCTTTTACATCGTGTGCTTCGCCGAGCAAAACAACACCCACATTATCCTCCTCCAGGTTAAGCACAACACCTTGTAGTTCGGTATCGTCAAAGGCGACCAACTCGCCACTCTGGGCATTGGACAAACCATAAACCCTGGCTATTCCATCACCAATCTGTAACACTGTGCCTGTCTCTTCGAGCTCTGTTTGCACCTGAAATCCGGATATTTCCCGACGTAAAATTGCAGATATCTCTGCGGGTTTAATTTCTGCCATAATCGTTTTTTTCTTTTCAATAATTTTGCTACCGGGTAATTGATACCTGAAAGGAATCAGACATCCAGCAATCGTTTTTTGATATTGGATAGTTTTCGTTTTACACTGGCATCATATTGCAGATCGCCAATTCGCAGGATAAATCCTCCTATAAGAGCGGGATTATAAACCTGGTTAAATTCAATATTGGCCCGTGGGGTCAAATGGGAAGCTATTTCCCTGGCTTTTGCTGAAAGTTCTTTATCAATCTCACCAGCTGTAATTAGAGTAACTAACTCCACATCCAGGTTATCCCGGTGGATTTTCAGAAATTCGTGGGCAATACCCTGAATAAGTGCAGCCCTTTTTTTCCGGATAACGATACTAAGGTAGTGCATACTTACCGGGTGGATCTTACCTTCAAAAATTTTCCTGAGAATATTGAGTTTCTTGCTCACTCTCACGATAGGGCTTTTCATTATGGTTTGCAGTTCCTTGCTTGATTGTAGTGCATTATAAACCAGCTCCATATCGTCGAAAGCCTGGCTGGAAAAGTTGCTTTCCTCAGCCAGTCCCAGCAAT
>JAABSE010000031.1 GCA_011390575.1 Sphingobacteriia bacterium | reverse complement strand
CGCTCATTTTGGGGAATGTTTATCACAGGTATCCTGGGAGGATTGCTTGCCCTGCTTACACCATGTGTATTTCCGATGATACCGCTGACGGTGAGCTTTTTTCTCAGAAACTCTGAAAACCGTGCCCGTGCTATTCGCGATGCTTTATTCTATGGTTTTACCATTGTATTTAGCTACGTGGTTCTGGGTTTGGCTATCAGTATGATTTTTGGCGCTGATACGCTCAATGCCCTGGCAACCAGCCCTGGCTTTAATATTTTCTTTTTTGCCCTTTTGATATTCTTTGCGGCTTCCTTCTTTGGTGCCTTTGAGCTTACCATGCCTGCCAGCTGGTCTACTGCCCTCGACAGCAAAGCTGACAAGACCGGTGGTTTGCTGGGCGTCGTATTGATGGGATTTACCTTTGTGTTGGTATCTTTTTCCTGCACCGGTCCCATTGTAGGAACCCTGCTGGTGGATGCTGCCACAGGAGGGAATGTATTTGGTCCTGCTGTTGGTATGCTTGGTTTCAGCCTTGCCCTGGCCATTCCTTTTAGCTTGTTTGCTGTCTTTCCCACTGCTCTCAAATCCTTGCCCAAATCAGGTGGCTGGATGAATGCCGTGAAAGTAGTGCTGGGATTCGTAGTATTGGCTTTCTCGCTTAAGTTTCTTTCCACTGCTGATGCTGTGGCACAATGGGGTATTCTTGACCGTGAAATATTTATTGTATTATGGATTGCTATATTCCTGCTCATGGGCTTATATCTTATTGGTAAAATCAAATTTGCCCACGACAGTGATTTAAAATATATGAGTGTGCCCCGCCTGATGCTGGCAATTGTAACTTTCGCTTTTGTATTTTATTTGTTGCCCGGCATGTGGGGAGCGCCTCTGAGGGCGATTAGCAGCTTTCTGCCATCACCTGTCACCCAGGATTTTGATTTGAGTAAAGGAGTGGCGGCTTCGGCTACCACCGGCACTTCAGATATTTATGTGGGTACCAGTGTAAAAGAAGGACCTCATGGTTTGATGGCGTTTACCGACTACGAAGAAGGGATGGCTGCTGCCCGCAAGGCGGGAAAACCTGTTTTTCTGGATTTTACCGGGTTAGGATGTGCTAACTGTCGCAAAATGGAAGCCGGCGTATGGTCCGATATGCAGGTGCAACAACGACTGGCCAACGACTTTGTAAAGATTTCGTTGTATGTGGATGATCGTACTTCCCTACCCGAAGCCGAACAGTTTGTTTCGTCTGCACTCGGTCGCGAACGTACTATCCGCACTGTGGGGCAGAAATGGAGTGTATTTCAGGCCGAGCGTTACAATATGAACACCCAGCCTTACTATGTAATCCTCAATCACGAGGAAGAACTGCTTGCCCCCCCCAGAGGCTATGATTTAAATATTGACAAGTATATTGAATTTCTGGAGGAAGGGAAAAGCAATTTTAATCCCTGATTTCGTCAGTACCGCATTTTGATAATCAAGTGGCCTTTCTTAGAATTATTCTGAGAAAGGCCACTTAATATTTTAGCCCATATTTTCTTGCACACCTTATGGGGATCAAACAGGCGCAGTAAACTTAAATGGTTTAGTCAGGCAGTATATTTAAGATTTATGGTGCCATGTGTTCATACTGAAAAATCATTCCCTCATTCCTGCCGGTAATATACATAATGGTTTCATCCACACTAAAGCTTAAACCGCGTCCCTGATGGGTTTGGGTGCTAACATCATAAGTGTCGGAAAGTGAGGCAGTAGAAATCTTCCAGGGTTCATCAAGGCTGTATTGCATAACTTCTCTTCGTTCGGTATCCATGAGCATCATCAGGGTTCCGTTTTGCAGGAACTCTATGCCTCTGACCTCCAACTGTTGGTCGCTAATGTCAAGGGTATAGGTAAGTTTCCCCGTAGCCACATCCCAGGGAATAGAAAGGCTGTATTCGAAAACGGCTCCGGCATTGCGGTCATCAATAAACAGGATGCTGCCATCGGGTTTGAAAGTTATATCGTGGCCACGCAGGACAAAGTGGCTCAGATCGTGGTTGGTTCCTTCCGAACGGGTGGTGATATCCCATGGTGTTTCTAATGTAAAAGACCAGATGCTGGTGCGGTCAAAAATCCACATCAGCTCGCCATCTTCCCTAAAGTAGATGCCATGCTGAAATTCACCCGGCGCATTCACATCGTGAAGAAGTTCTGCAGTGTGTATCTGCCAGGGCTCGCGAACCTGGTAGGCTACCACGTTATCGGAATGCCTTCCCACAATAAAGACGATGCTGCCGTCGGGCTTCCAGAAAGTAGCGCGGGCATCTTCGGTTTCTGCAGAAATATCAAGAAACTTTTCCGGATAAGAAAAATGCTGAAAGAATTCCGTAGTGGTTTCTTCAGTCTGATGTTTATTGCCAACGCCGCTTTGGCAGGATGGTAAGGTTGAGACCCCAAGTATAATAAACAGAAGGAATCCTGAAAAAAAGAAGTTAAAGCCAGGAAGTATATTTTTCTTATACATAATTACTTGCAATAGAAAATTAATTTGCAAATATGCATATTAATATGAAAAATCAGTGAATATTGATGCGTTTTTTTAAATT
Organism: Sphingobacteriia bacterium; assembly: GCA_011390575.1. Taxonomy (GTDB): domain Bacteria; phylum Bacteroidota; class Bacteroidia; order Bacteroidales; family UBA7960; genus SKVR01. The sequence goes on along the minus strand of JAABSE010000031.1, from coordinate 37,524 downwards.
ATTGCAATAAACTTTTTGTCCCATTTTCATCGCGCCTGATCCAGAACCTGTCAACCCACTTTCCTTGCAAATTGACTGCATCTATCCGCATGGTATTTGTGCTTACATTGATTACCTGGTAAAGCTGAGAATTTTCATATTGCCTGGAAATCCAGGTATGAGATTTGTCTGCCTCCTGCATTTCGCCTCCCGCAACAGATATCATATATACCGGAAGTTTACTTTCCCTTTCGGGATCAGGGTTGAACCCCCTTGCATAAACCTGGTCGTGGCCCTGCAACACCAAATCTACCTTGTATTGTTCAAGGAGAGGGAGGATTTGTTGCTGGAGCAATTCATTGTGCCGGTCTTTGCGTGCAGTGAAAACCGGATGATGCATAATCACAACAAGCCAGGGTTGATTATTTCCTGCAAGTACTCTCTTAAGCCAGCGCAATTGATTTTGAAACTGCTCTTCCGAAACCATTTCTTCGTGGTTCAGGTAAATATCTTCGGTAGTATTTCTTGAAGGAAAGTGGGTGTACAAGGACACAATGCGTATGCCCGGATAATCATAATAGTAAGAGAGGTTTTTCAAGCCAGGCGGGCCATTCTGAGGGAAATGGAAAGAGCCATTCCATTGAGGGAATAACATGTTTGCATTCTTGCCGGGTATTTTCCGGTGCTCCCCATCGCCCGGTACTGCCAGGGAAGGTATTTGTTGAAAAAGCCAGTTGCCCGAATAAAACCACTCACCCCATGTGTCATCAGTGGCAGCACTGTTTACCATGTTCCCCGTATGAACCATAAATTTTGCATCAGGATAGCCGATGGCAGCTTGTCTGTAAATTCTGGGGGCATATTCGCGGATGTTTTCTTTGATATCTCCGAAATACAAAAAGCGAAAAGGTTGAAAAGACTGAGGTGCTGTACTTACCTGAAACCATTCTGAACGATGGTCTTTGCTTCCCACCCGAACCATGTAATTGCTGCGGGGCTTTAAATCAAGAAGTGTAGCCTTGAAATAATGGTCAAGGATATTCTCATATCTTACCTGCTGCACCGTGGCGGGTTGGGTAACTATTTCCCCCTCTTCTAAAGATGAAGAATGGGCAAGGGCTACTTCCACGTACCCATCGATTATACTTCCGGAGGTTCTCCAGGAAAGATTGATTTGCGTGGCAGGATCTTCTGATACACTTTGAAAAATCCTGTCGGGCCACACGGATGCATCATAGTATCTTTCTGTAACGGCTACCGGATTAACCATGTCAAAGTCCTCATTTGTTGTTGAGGAGCAGGCTGTTAATAAGAATATTGCAAAGATGTTGAGAAAACCTTGTTTATACATAAGCAACTGTTTCGCATTTGGGGAAAATTATTGCAAGGATAGAATTATCGGCAAAAAAAATTTAGACCAAAGCAGCTGACATTTATTAAATAATTGACCATTAACAAAGTAGGGGGGAGGTCTGTTTTCTTTGTTAATTCGTCTTGCCTTTGATTAGTTTAAGCGAAACTAATGTATGAAAAATATTTGACAAACCATGTTAAAAATTGGACAGGTTGGACATTCTTTAAGTTCATTTTTTTTGGGAGGAAAGTAAGGTGTCGAATTGTGTTTTTTCGCAGGACTACCGGGCAAGTTCCTTTATGGCCGCCCAGGCCGTGAGGCCCATGCCGGTTATGAGAGCTTTTTCGTCAATGTTGAAAGTAGCAGTGTGTACATTGGAGATAATTCCGGCTTGCTCATTGCGGGTACCCAAACGATAAAAGCATGCAGGGATTTTATGGGAATAAAAAGCAAAATCCTCTGCGGTCATGGACAAATCAAGGTCAACAATGTTTTCTTTGCCAAGATACTCTGCAGCACTTTGGTGAAAATCTGAAGTGAGCGTTTCATCATTTTTCAGGAAAGGATACCCTTCTTTGATATCCACCTCGCAATTTCCTCCCATGCTCACTGCCACTCCCTGCGCAATGGTACGTATTTTTCGGTGAGCTTCGGCTCTCCATCCTTCATTGAAGGTGCGTATGGTGCCGTCCAGTTTTACTTCATCGGGAATAACATTCATCCTTCCTTCACCCATAATTCTGCCAAATGACAAAACGGTAGGAATCCAGGGCGTATTGTTTCTGCTTACAATTTGCTGAAGAGCTACTACAATATGTGAGGCAATGAGCACCGGATCGATGCATAAATGGGGTGTTGCTGCATGACCTCCCTTACCCTTTACGGTGAGGTACACCTCATCGGTAGAGGCCATATAAATTCCCTTGCGGATACCCACTTTCCCTGCTTCAATTTGTGGTGCCACATGTTGCCCAAAGATTCCTGCCGGCACGGGGTTTTCCAATACACCTTCGCCGATCATGAGACTTGCCCCTCCGGGATAGCTTTCTTCAGAAGGCTGGAAAATCAACCTGACTGTTCCGCCCCAATATTCGCGGGTGTTCTGGAGAATCTTTGCCGTCCCCAGCAACGATGCCATATGAGCATCATGCCCACAGGCGTGCATTACGCCGCTGTTCGTTGATTTGTAGGGAAGGTTGTTTGCCTCTGTTATGGGCAGGGCATCCATATCGGCACGCAGCGCAATGGTTTTGTTGCCCTCTTTCATACCATGAATGTGTCCCACTATGCCCGTGGTGGCTATCCCTGCTTCAAAAGAAATACCATATTCTTTTAGCTTTTGCTGAATAAATGCTGAAGTTTGGTACTCCTGCATGGATAATTCAGGATGCTGATGCAAGTATCTTCTCACGGTCAGTATTTCATCGAAAAAGGACGCTGAGAGTGCTTGTATTTTCTCTTTTAATGGCAGCATGGCAGAAAAAAGGTTAAAGAAACAAAGTCTGATTATGTTTACCATGTAAAGATAAAGAAATTCATAGTTTTGCCAGGGTTCTTTTCAACAGGGGATTTTTGGTTGGAAAAAAATCCGTAGGTTTGCCATAGAAAAAAACAAACAACCCCTTACCCATGATCCAGATTAAAACCATCCCTTTCAACCCCTTCCAGGTTAACACTTATGTACTGTATGATGAAACCTGCGAGTGTGCCATCATTGATGCCGCATGCTATGGTGATCGTGAAGAAAAAATTCTGAAAGATTTCATTGAGCAGCAGAACCTGAAGCCCGTTTTGCTTATCAATACTCATTGTCATATTGACCATATTCTGGGCAATAATTTTGTGGTTGAAGAATGGAATTTGAAACCCTTACTCCATAAAAATGGCGCAGAGTTTTTGACAAACGCAGTGGAATATGGTCAAACCTTTGGTTTTGAAACCGACCCACCAGTAATGCCGGAAGAGTATTTGACTGATGGACAGATAATTCGTTTTGGTAATCAGGAGCTACAGGTTCTTGAAACACCTGGCCATGCAGCCGGGAGTATCTGTCTGTATCACCGGAAAGAAAAATTCGTTATTGCAGGAGATGTTCTGTTTCATAACAGTATTGGTCGTACGGATTTGCCTACAGGCAATTTTGAAACACTCATTCAGTCTATTCAGGTAAAATTATTTACCCTTCCTGAGGAAACCAGGGTGTATTGCGGACACGGGCCGTCGACTTCCATCGGAGACGAAAAACGAAACAATCCTTTTCTGAAATAAAACGGTTAACTCAGGTTGTTAACCCAGTCTGCAACTTCGCGGGCAGAGATATCATTCATGCACCTGAAGTGTTTTTTTGGACAGGAGTTGTAGCCAATTTTGCTGCAGGGCCTGCAGCTAAGTCCTTTGATTTCGAAAATACGATGCGGAGTCTTACTGTTTTCCGGATAGTAAGGATACATCCCCAGTTCAGGGACCGTATTGCCCCAAATGGATGCCATAGGTTTGCTGAAAGCTGCAGCTACATGCATCAAACCAGTGTCATGACTGATAATGACATCGGCTTGTTGTACAAGTGAAGCGGATGCATTGAGCGAATATTTTCCACATGCATTGAGAACCTTTTCTGGCAAAGCTGATTCGATCTGCTGACCGGTATCTGCATCTTCCGGACCACCGAGCAAAATCACGGGTTTGTCAAGTTTACCGCAAATGTCCACTATCTTATCTGAAGGCAACCTTTTGGTAGCGTAAGTGCCGCCGATTACAAAACCCACATATCCATCTCTGAAGATTGCCGGCAACGACTGCAGGTTTACCTTGTCCTCTTCCGGGATGAAATAGTCCAATCCTTTGCCGTCATTTTCTATTTGCAGGGGGCTGGCAGCGTCCATCAGGCGATCCACAATATGAACCCGGGGCATGCGATCCACTTTGAAGGTGGTAAGCAACCATTTTTCAATATTGAGCTTGTTAAAGGCTTTGGAAGGTTTCCCCAGGGCCTTTTTTACACGGATAGATCTGAAGTTGTTGTGCAGGTCAAGCACAAAGTCGTAGTTTTCCTTTTTCAATTCACTGATGGTGGCTTTCAGATCGTTCTCATAGGCAATAACTTTGTCGATATAAGGGTAATGGGAAGTAAAATAGCTGAACGATTTTTTGGTCAGCAAATGGGTGGTAATTGACTGTGAAGAATTTTTTTTCATGCACCTCAGCACAGGAGAGCAGAGAATAATATCTCCAATGGAGCTGAAGCGTATTACCAGGACTTTGATGGGTTTTTGACCGGACATATATCAGGATTGCTGAATTAAAGATTGCAAAATTAAAAAGAATTGTGCTAAGACAGCCATATTTATGTTTGTCCAACTCTTGGTGCTTATGTGAGTTTCCATTATATTTACACATTGCAAAAAAAAATCTGTCAAATTTAAAATAGAATCAAATTATGGGAAAAGTATTAGGTCATCTCCAGCCCCAGAGGGTTTGGGAGCTGTTTGAAGAAATTTGCGGTATTCCCCGTCCTTCCAAAAAAGAAGAAAAAATCATCAGCTGGCTCATTGATTTTGCCAAAAAGAATCAACTGGATTATCAACGCGATCAGGTGGGTAACATAATAATCAGAAAGCCTGCCACTCCCGGCCATGAGAAAAAGAAAATGCTGATACTGCAAGGGCATGTGGATATGGTTTGTGAGAAAAACGCAGATGTGACGCATGATTTTGATAAAGACCCTATCCAGCCATTTATTGATGGTGATTGGGTGAAGGCTAAAGGCACTACCCTGGGTGCAGATAACGGGATTGGTGTGGCAATGTCGCTGGCCATTCTTGAGGATAAGAAGCTTGAACACGGACCGCTGGAATGCTTGTTTACGGTGGATGAAGAGACCGGTCTCACGGGAGCTTTCGGGCTTGAACCCGGCTTTTTGAAAGGACAAATATTGCTCAATCTTGATTCGGAAGACGACACTGAACTATGTATAGGTTGTGCCGGAGGACTGGATACCCTGGCCACGTTCCAGTATGAAAGGGTTAACAACGAAACAGATCATATTGCCTTCAAAATTTCTGTCAGTGGGCTGAAGGGCGGCCATTCCGGTGATGATATCAACAAAGGAAGAGGCAACGCCAATAAAATTCTTTCCCGGATTCTGTGGAATTGCGAGCGAATGTTTGAGATGCGCCTGGCTCAGATTGATGGAGGAAATCTTCGCAATGCCATTGCACGGGAAGCTTTTGCCATTGTTACTGTTCCCCGCAAGTATAAAAAAGATCTGGAAATTGCCATCCGGCAATACGCCAAAGATGTGGGTGAAGAGCAAAAAACAAGAGAGCCCGATTTGAAAGTTAATATTCATGACACCGTGATGCCCGAATGCCTTGTGGATTATTCAACCCAGAGTCGTTTGCTGGGCGCCCTTTATGCCGCCCCGCACGGAGTTATGGGAATGTCTGCTGATATTCCCGGCCTTGTGGAAACCTCCACCAACCTGGCATCAGTAAAGATGACACCCAAGACGATTCTTGTTGCTTCCAGTCAGAGAAGTTCGGTAGCCACCCTGAAAAGAGATGTGGCAGATATGGTGAGCAGCGTATTTCAGCTGGCGGGAGCAAAGGTAAGCCATGGCGACGGATATCCCGGCTGGACACCCAATATGAAATCTGAAATTCTCTATGTCATGAGAACAAAATACAAGGAGCTTTTCGGAGAAGAGCCGCATGTGCTGGCTATTCACGCAGGTTTAGAGTGTGGGCTCATCGGAGAAAAATATCCGGGTATGGACATGATTTCTTTTGGCCCCAACATGAGAGGAGTGCATTCACCGGATGAAAAACTGAGCATTTCTTCCGTTGAAAAAAGCTGGAAACTGGTGCTGGAAGTGCTGAAAAGCATCCCTGATGCCTGACTTCTGCCAGGTTAAAAAAAGTCCCGGATGTATTACAGCGTCCGGGATTTTTTTATGGCGTAAGGCCTCAGTAGATTTGGGTTGTAATATCTTTTCGCAAATCATTTATGCTGTCCAGCAGCTTGTGCAGGGTTCTGTCATGACTGCCCAGCTTTTCCATCAGTTTCTCTTCTTCCTCTTTGCTGTAGGCCATTTGTGGCAAAAAAGCAATGGCGGTTGCTTTTTTGTATACCGAGTCGGTTTGAATGGCAAGGATATTCCAGAAAAGCATCGAGGTATTTACATAGTTGCCAAACTCAGCAGAGTATCTCAAATCGTGAAAATCATCCTGCATCCAGGGCGTAGCAGCTAACAGCCTGATGGAGTCAATACTTCTGGCAGCCTCCAGGGAATCCATACTGTAAATTGCCCTGACCCATCTTTCCTCTTGTTCGAGAAATAACTCCAGAAAGGTTATGTTTTGATTGTCAAATGCTTTGATGCTTTGGTGAGGATCTTTGCATCCCGGCAGCAGTAGGATCATTACAGCCAAATAACTGTTGAGAGGTTTCCGGAACCTTTGTCTGTTTTTTATCTCGTTGCCAGGGTATGCCATATTTACGTCAGAATTTGTGACGGGCTGCTAAATACAAAAGCCAGGCCTGCCGAACTTCTCCTTTGTTCAGGAAATCTTTAACTTTCTCATGTAAGATGTTCTTATCATCTTTTATTTCAGGGTGTAATTCCTTTATTTCTTCCGCTGCTTCTTCTGAATTCAGGTAATCATCCAATTCTTCCTCTGACGGAGTACCGGTTACTCCCGCCATCATGGCCAGATGATGTCCGGTCAGCACTTTTGAACCTTTCAGGTCATCAGGCAGATTGTCAAACCCTATGGCTATTTCTGCCGGAGGTTGTTTAATGGCAAAGAGACTTTCTCCATTGGCCCGGCTGTAGTTGAAATTTCCAAGCCTTCCTACCATGTCAATTTTACGGGGATCGATGGTGTCATCCTCTGCAAAAATATCCTCATTTGCATGAATAAGCAATGCCTGGGCAATGATGAGGTTGGCAGCTCCGGGTTTGTCGCTCAGGGCCTTTACTTCAAGGACTTTGCACTCAAACTGCACCGGCGACTCTTTTACCCGAAAGGGTTTTACTTTTTCGCTGGGAACAGGAGTAAAGCCTCCTTTTTCAAATTCATTGATGCCTGTATCATACTCTACTCCGCAAATGGCCATTTGCCGGGCCATGGGGTAATTTACCAGGTTGATTACCAATTCTCCGGTTTCTTTTACGTTGTTCAGGGTGTCTTTGTTGCTTCCGTCGCGACGGGTATTTACCGAAAAAATCAGGATGGGAGGGGTGCTGCTGAATACATTGAAAAAACTGTAAGGAGCCAGATTGGGTTTTCCCTCCTTGTCAAGGGTGCTGGCAAAACAGATAGGGCGGGGATTGATCGATCCCAGAATGTAATGATGGCGTTGTCGGGGAGTAAGTTCTTCCGGTGTAAAAGTGCGCATGATGTGTTGATTAAAATTTTACTATCAGCCATAGAACGGCACGAACAGTTTTAATGTTCATTGAGTCTGGAAAACCCGATTTTCAAACTTATAACTTTACAGGGTATTCCATATATCTGGCTGTAATATCCATCACTTCTTTCCCTTTTAGTTTTTCAAGTAAGTAAAAGGACAGGTCAATGCCTGCAGCCACTCCGGCTGAGGTAAGAATTTTCCCATTGTCGGTATAGCGGTTATTGGGGCGCACACGGGCTTTGGGTGCCAGCTTAAGAATATCCTCGAAAACACTGTGATGAGTGGTGAATTTTTTCCCGTCCAGCAGGCCCAACACAGCCGGTATTCTTGCTCCCGAGCAAACCGAAAAAGTATGACGGGTTTGCTCTTGCAAGGCATTGAGCTTTTGCAGCAGGCCAGGGTTGGCAATCACTGCTTTGGTACCGTCGCCTCCCGGGAGTACAAGGATATCAGGATTGGGTACCGATTCCATGTCAAAATCTGGATTTACACTCAGTCCGTTAATAGTTTTGACAGGAGCTGTGCTTTCTGCAAAGGTGTAAACGTCAAAATGATTTTCGCCTGTTGCAATATTGGCAGCAGTAAAAACCTCCAGTGGACCGCAGAAATCCAGGGTTTCGATATCAGGGAAAAGGAAAATACCAATTTTGAGCTCTTCCTGAGAAGCTTGCATCATCAAAAAGATTTACTTTTTACCTTCATTAACAAAATGGACATGATCGTCTTTTTCCTTTTTTCTACTGCCCAGCAGGTGGGAAAGTTTACCCAGCAGAAAGCCCAGGAAAAAAAAGATCAAAAGGATAAAAATCAGCCGGCCCTGCACTTCAAGGAAAATCAAATGAAGGGAAGTAACTTTCCAGTTCAGCACGGCCAGGGTAATGGTAATTGTCAGTATGATACCAGCAATAATCCAAAACAGAATGGGTTTTTTCTTTTCTTCCATGGCATCTCTTTTTTAGGATTGTAATATTTTTGAGCTATCAGTCAGATATCAAATCTACGGTTTTGTTTTGAATCAGGCAATAAGAACTTGCAGTTTTATCGCAAAAGAAAGGCAATAGATATGCCCAGGTAGTTGCCAATGGCATATCCGATAATCCCAACGGTTAAACCCGTGATAATTACCTCTTTGTTTTTAAGGGCTCCTGCCACCACCGGTACAAAAGGAGGAGAGCAGATCAATGCCGTGGACGTAATAATCATGGTGTCGGTATCTATATTGAATATCTTGCTCAAAATCACTTGAAGTATCAGGGATCCAAAAATTACCAGCGCCACATAAAAGAACAAACCCGGGGCAGAACCTGCAAACTGGCTGATATCGGCCATAGAGGCCACGGCAAGGCTGAATATCAGGATGAAATACATCCCGGTTTCAAAGGTTTTTTCAATGGCATTCACTTTGGGGATCAGGCTGATGCCAATGCTTAGGGTAGTGATGGAAAGGATAATCACCAGCATGGAAATTTCTTTGAAAATGAGAAAGCTAAGCCCAATACTGATACCGGCAATAAGAACCGATATTCCCGTGGCTGTGAGAACCGGCAGAAAGATTTTTTTTTGGAAAATACCCCAATAAGGATCCACCCCGTCAAAACCAATGCTTTCATCATGCAGACGTTTGTCTCCTTTGTAAGGTTTCAGTATCATGCCGAAAACTCTCTGACCTATCGTCATCAGGAAAGCCAGATAAATGGACGATAAAATGATATCGTGTGTATTGAGTATGATGTAGGTTTCAGGTTTTGCTTCCACCACACTCTGGATGGATGCCAGGTTGGGAGTGCCGCCCGTGTATACACCTACCATCATGCCTGATACTTTCCAGATTTCAGGCAAAACATCCCTGAAAATATAATAACCCACCATCACCATAATGATGGCTGAACTGATTCCCAGAACCAGTGACAATATCGTTTTTCCTGCCATCTTTAACCAGGCTTTGATATTGAGAGAAAACAGCAGCAAAGGGAGTGCAAGGGGAATAGTAGCGCTGGTAAGGGCATCCTGAATTACTTCGGTCCCTTCGGGAAGAAACCTGAGGTTGCCTGCCAGCAGGCCGATGATATACGTAATTACTACTGCTCCCAGTTTGTTGACAAACCGGTATCGGTGGCAAAGATGCAAAACAACAATTGGGGTGCCCAGGTAGAAGATTAATAACAGTGCAGTTGTCATCTGTTAGGGTTTTAGGTTCTTATGATGTTTAAAAGCGGGTAAAATTACATAATCCAATCCAGATAGTTGTCCGGACTTTCAAAAATAGCTTCAGGATAATCACGTAATGTAAGATCTGGTTTAGCACCATAGCGAAAAACTTCGAATTAATTAAAATAGCAATAGTAAAATAAAGCAAATTAATAAAATAGCGTCAGCATAATGAAGCAATTAATGGTAATTCCTTCATTAGCAATTTTCAATTATCCCACCATGAAAATGACAAAACCACAAGACCTCCGGGATTATTAAGATATCCAAAAATAAAAATCAACTTAGGCAAAGAGTTCTCTGAATATTTCATAATTTTGATTTTTTCAAACCCTATTCCTAAAATAAAAAGCAATATGAAAAAAACTATTCAACTGGCACTAGCGGCAATGATTGTATTTATGAGCTTTCAGAGCTGCACGCCCCAACCAGACCCATTAACTGAAGATATGAAAGAACGGTTAGCTAATTTTGAAGAAGTGACTCTCACCACCGATTTGAGCTGGCTGAGCGAAAATGAACGGGAGATTATCAGTATCCTGATGGAAGCTGCCCAGATTATGGACGATATATTCTGGATGCAGTCTTATGGTGATAAAGAGGAACTATTTGAAAAAATAGACAATGAGTATGCTGTAGAGTATGCCAAAATCCATTATGGTCCCTGGGATCGACTTGATGCTAATAAAGCTTTTGTACCTGGATTTGATGACAAGCCGTTAAGTGCAAATTTTTATCCGCAGGATATGACCCGCGAAGAGTTTGAAGCATGGGATGAGCCCACCAAAACGAGCCTGTATACGTTGATCCGTCGCGACGATGAAGGAAACCTGGTTGCCCTTCCATACTCCGAAGCATACAAAGAACATCACGAAGAAGCGGCACGTCTGTTGCGCAAAGCAGCAGAACTGGCTGAAGACCCCGGATTGAAGAATTATCTTGAAGCACGAGCGGTAGCATTGCTGACAGATGAATACCAACCCAGTGATTATGCCTGGATGGCCATGAAGGAATCGAATATTGACTTTGTGGTTGGACCCATCGAAAATTATGAAGACCGTTTGTTTGGCTACAAGGCTGCACACGAAGCCTTTATCCTGGTGAAAGATCTGGAGTGGAGCGCCCAGCTGGAAAAATTCAACGCCATGTTGCCCCAGCTACAGGCTGGTTTGCCGGTAGCCCCTGAATACAAAACAGAAGAGCCCGGTACGGATGCCGATATGAACGTTTATTACGCCCTTTATTATGCAGGCGATTGCAACGCGGGAAGCAAAACCATTGCCATCAACCTTCCCAATGATCCCGAGATTCACCTTTCTGTAGGAAGCCGCAAGTTGCAACTCAAAAATTCTATGAAAGCCAAGTTTGACAAAATCCTTGTGCCTATTACCGATATCCTTATCGATGAGAGTCAGCGTCAGTATATAACCTTTGATGCTTTTTTCGAAAATACTACTTTCCACGAAGTGTCGCACGGCATGGGAGTAAAAAATACCATCACAGGAAAAGGGCCTGCACGCGAAGCTTTGAGGGAATACTATTCTGCCATTGAAGAAGCCAAAGCCGATATCATGGGGTTGTATCTGGTGACCCAGCTTTACGAGATGGGCGAAATTACCAGCGGCGAAGTAATGAACAATTACGTTACATTCTTTTCCGGTATTTTCCGTTCCAGCCGTTTTGGGGCTTCCAGCGCACATGGTAGGGCCAATATGCTGAACATGAAATACTTTGCTGACAATGACGCTTTTGTTTACCAGGACAATGGTACCTACAAAGTAAATTTTGAAGAGATGAAAGCAGCTGTAGGAACATTGCTGGAAAAAATCCTGGTTATTCAGGGCGATGGCGATTATGAAGCTGCCAAAGAATGGGTTGAAGCTGATGGTGTAATGACTGACCAGCTGCGCAGTGACCTTGACAAGGTCAATGCCACCGGATTACCCATTGATATTGTTTTCAAACAGGGAAAAGATGTTTTAGGGCTGTAAGTTCGAAACCATCATTAAGTTAGAGCTGTCTTAAAAGTTGGAGAATTACCGGACGCTGAGCTTGTCGAAGCGCATATCTGCAAGGTATGCAGCAATCGTTTCGACAGGCTCAACGACCAGCCAAAACTTATGAGACAGCTCTTTTTTTATACATTGCTGAAAAACCTGATTTGGTTGGGTTTGCAATAAACATCTATCTTTTCGGGTGTTTCCATAACCTCTCCGTCAATCTGGAAATCAGCTCCGTCGGGGTTGGTAATATGAGCTTCCTTTGCTGTCCAGATTTTTACATATTCTGATTCGTCCAGGGTTCCCTGGAAAAGGTCAAAGGAAAGAGATGCCATTTCTTCAAATCCATCTGGATTAATGGATATAATCTCTAAAATACCATCATCAATTTTTCCTACCGGGTTGATGATGGCCCCGGTGCCGTATTTGTCAGCATTGGCAATAACCAGCAAACGGGCTGTGGTTTCTTCTGTTTTTCCGTTGATAGTGATGGAAAACCGGTAAGGTTTCATTTCCCTGAATTGCTTTAGTGTGCTTTTAAAGTAGGCAATCATTCCACGCTCATCTTCATCCTCAAACTTTTTTACCAGGCCAGCATTAAAACCAAAATCGCTCAGGTGCAGACATATATCATTGTTGATATGCAAAATGTCGAGGTGTTTGGTTTTCTCTTTTTTAATGGCTTCGAGAGCCTGCGCAACGGTTTCTGTTTCCAGGCATTTGGCCAGCCCATTGGCCGAACCCATAGGTATGATTCCCACCGGAATATCAGTTTTGCCTGTTGCTTTGGCTATCATCCTGATAGTTCCATCGCCTCCCCCGGCAAGAATGGCCTTCCAGTCTTCCTTTTCGAGATATTCCCTTACCATGGAAATGTCATTCTCTCCTGTTGTCTCTGTAATGGACAATTCAACATTGCTCAGACTTTGCTTTACAGTGGATAGAATGGATTCTCTGTCTTCCTGTGTACCAGACACCGGATTTACAACAAACAAGTATTTACTTTTCATGACTCGGAATTAGGTTGTGAGTTTTAGCATGCCTGATCATCTCTTCTGTGTTCTCTATAAAAGTAATATCGGGCGCTTCAGGATCTTCAATTTTTGCCTTTAGAAGTTCTCTTCGTTGTTTATCAGCGGGTTTTATTTCCCTGATATATACAGCCAGGGTTCTGCCCGGGAATTTTTGAATTATTTCCGCATAGATTTCCGGATCGTGCTGCCCGCTGTCGCCCACCAGAATAAATTTCATTCCGGGATAGAGGTTCATCAGCATTTCGATTTTTTCTATTTTGTGCAAATGGCTGCCTCCTCCTGACTTCCAGATGTTTTTTAAATCAACATGCAAATCTTTGAGCAATAACGGGCCCATAGGAATTTTACGGTAGTTGAGAAAGTCTCTGATCATATCAAAGAGGTTCCAGTCGCTGCTGGAAACGTAAAAAACCGGATTTTCCCCATCCCTGGACAAAGCCTTGTAAAACTCACTTACACCGGGGAAGGGCCGTCGTGTATAAGCATTTTTGGAAATGGACAGCCAGAATTTTTTTCCGGTTTGTGTGGCGTGAGAGATGAGGATAGTATCGTCGATATCAGAAATAACCCCTACAGGATGACTGGAAGGGTAGCGAAAAACATCAATACAAATTTCCTGTTGTTCTGGCTTTAAGCCTTCTTCGGGGACCAGCGAAAAGCAGATTCTGTCATTTTTATTCCGGATATCTTTTTGAGAAAGAGAAAAGGAGCATTCAATGATTCCATCCACATCGCTTTCCAGGATTTTTTGCTCACCATGGTATTCAATTGTTACTTTGGCTTCCGGAACACTGCTGCCGGCATACCTTCTTAACGCTCCCAACAGATTCTGCAGGTAGCTCTTTTTTGCAGAAGGTTTGCTTTGCTTATAGGATTCAATCACTCTGCCTTTGAAAAAAATCTTTTCTTCGTTTCCAAAAGCATAAAGGGATTCAATCCTGATGGTATCCAGCTTGCCGATCTTCTTTTTGATGATGGCAAAAGCATACCGAAGTGGAAAAGTAACAGGTCGAAGAATCATTCTGTAAAGTTTTTGTAGTGATCATACAATTCGTTAATGGTTTTGATGTAATTGACCGGCTCAATGCCTGATGCATACCCATACTTCACCATTTCAAGGTTGTAGTATTCAGGGCTGGATTTTTTGAGCATAAATTGCTCCACATTGTCCTCCCAGATATTGGGGTCGGCATCATAATATTCAGCCAGACTGCGGGCATCCTGCAAATGTCCCTGTCCAACATTGTAAGAAACTATCACGAATTTTTGTCTTTCTTCCGGGTCTTCAATATGCTCAGCCCAGTAATTATCAAGCCACAGCAGGAAATTAACTCCTGCTTTAATGCTTTGCTGCGGATCGAAAGGATTGCTGGCACCAAACTCTCTGGCTGTTCGGGGCATGAGCTGCATCAAACCCCTGGCTCCGGCCCAGGATTGTGCGCGTGGGTTAAATTGTGATTCACGGTATATCAATGCTGCCAGCAGGCGCCAGTCCCAGCCCAGAGTGTCAGCTCCTTCTTTTATCAAATCATCCCAGGGAGAAATTCCGCCCCCGTTTGATGGGTTAAAATCACTGGCATAGCGCGAACGGAAAGCCTGCCGGTTCTTATAGTACTTGTTGTAAATCACATAATAGTCTGCATGATTCTGGGCTTCAGTGAGCCATGCGTTGATGGTGTCAAGCAGCATGGGAGATGATGGCCTCACTGCCCACGCAGTTTGCTGCGGCAGGCTCAATGGGGTTTCCACATCAAGGTTCTGGTAGTAGGCCGATTGTATCAGAGCAATATTCTCATCGGCCACGGTAAGCCCGATGGAGTCACTGGCCACCCGGTGAATGAGATCTTCGGTAGTGAACTCACTGGCAGCTTCCACCACGGTTATGGGTTCTCCTATCTCCAGCGAAAGATTGTTAAGCCTTGAAATGTAGGCCGAGCCTTTGCGCACATGCACCGTTTCGCCTGCCAGGTCAAAGGGGTCGCGAATCATCATGGCTTCAATTTCGTGCAATTTCATTTGCCTCCAGTCGTCGGGTTTTCGTTGCACCAGCACCTGGTGGGTTACATTCATGGGCTCGGTAAAAGCAAGTTCTTTCCTGCGTTCTGCTGTTATGGTCAGTCCGTAGGCAATTAAATCTCCATCGCCGCGTGCCAGCATGTGGTTCATCTCTTCCAGGTCACGTGCCAGTTTAATCTCTACCTCCAACCCGAGATGTTCGCCCAGCATCTGCAGCAATTCGTATTCATAGCCCATGGGTTCTCCATGGTAGATGAAATAGGAGAGTGGGCTATAGCTGGTAATGGCCACCAGCTTTCCTCTTTCCTGTATTTCAGGGAAATCCTCTTGTATCCCCTTGCTGTCTGTACAAGCTGAAAAAAATACAATGAAGGCAATCGTTATAATAATTCCTGTAAGTCTTTTCATCTGTTTATAATTTTATTAATTCGGTCAGATGGAGCTCGCCAACATTACTCTGACTGCATGTTTTGCCGTTCTGCGAATTATAATCATCCGCGTGTGTGTCAAAATTATTGTCATGGCTCGGTTCATATGGGCAGTTTTGGTTGAATATCAAATTTATGTATTATTTGTCCAATTGCCAAATGCAGCTTTTTGATGAAAATTTGCAGTGTTTTCTTTGATCGCCCGAGGGGTTTATGTGAAAGCTGTTTGAATTGTACTTTCTTACCGAGGTTAAGGACAAAACGATTGGCCACAATAAATTTAAGAAAGACGTTAAAAGGTGTAAAAAGAAGGGTTATGATTTGAGCCTGTTGGGGCAAATTATTGATTAACACTCATCCACCTTTAACCGCTGTCTTTCGGCTACCGGCCCACCAAAGGACACGGGGAAACACAACCTGAAAAATTGTATCTTTGTAACAAATTCTAATTGCTATGAAAACCAATTCAAATCAGGTTATTGATCAAATCATAGGGCTGGTCAATCAACTATCAGCAAAGGAGAAAGAAAAACTGCTCAACCAAATCATTTCAGGTGCAAATAAGCAAGGTTCTCAACACAAAGTAAAAAGTCTAATCCTGGAAGCACCCATTTGGTCTGATGATGACTATGAAGATTTCAAAGAGGCAAGAGAACATTTTAATTCATCCAGATTGGTATGATTTTACTTGATTCTTCAGTATTGATAGAGCTTTTCCGGAAAAAGATAAAAGAAAAGAGTCTTTTTTATAAATTATCAAATTCCTACAATGAGTTTGCTATCTCTTCCATTACCTATTATGAAGTGGGTATTGGAAACAGGAAATCACATAATGATTATTGGGAAAAACTATCAGATCAACTCACAATAATTCCCTTTGATAAAACGTGTTCTCAATTTGCAATAGATATATACCTTGATTTATTGAGATCTAATAAACTTATTGATATTGCCGATATTCTGATTGGAGCAACTTCAAAGAATTACCGACTACCTTTAGCAACAATTAATATAAAGCATTTTGAAAGAATACAGGGGATTGAAATTATTGATTTGTAAAAAATCTTATTGATTTAATAAGGTTACAATATTTCAATTATAAAGGATTGTTGTATCCAATCTTGAAATCGTCCGGCCACAGAAGATCACCCACCATCCTTTTCGGTACCATGCTCGTCGGAATGTTGTGAGTGTTAATTGCCTGATGTAATTCCCCTTTTCACCACACCGGCTTCCTAACTGAATAATCGTTCACTTTATTCTGAATTTTAAAAAGGATACAACACATGACAGCAAAAATCGCTATTCCCGGTGAAGGCAATATTGGGCTTTCACTTGCCAAAGGATTGATCAAAAGCGGCCGGAACCACCATGAAGATATCACCATTTCAGGGCTCAGCGAGATGGAAATCAATGGTTTCAGTCCGGCTCTCATCAAGGGACTTCTGGCTTCCTGCAGAAAAATTGAAAGTCTTCACGGCAGGAAACCGGTATAATCCATCAATTCAAAATATCCTTTTTCAGGTTCAGGGTGGTTTGGCTATTGTTGCGGCGGTAGTCGAACAGCAGGTCACCGTTGCGGCCGTAGAGTCGGATAAAGTTGAGCGGATACCACACGATGGCCTGGCCTACGTGGATGTTGCTCAAAATGTCAATTTGTTCGTCGCCGTTCGCTAAAGTTCTGACCCTCACTGTAGAGCCATCCCTGATACGTAACTTGTCGAAAAACACATCATTGCCATCTTTGGTGCGAATTTCAATAATGCCGGATTTATTTTTGAGAAAGTTGATATTTCCAATGTTTTCAAAGGTGGTGGGGAAGCTGGCAGGGAATCTTGGGTTGGCCTTCCTGAGCGCCTCCTGAGCAGCAGCTCCGGGGAAAACAGCTCCTTCTGACTTGGAAAGCTGAATGGCGGCAAAAAGTCCGGCGATGGAAGATTCAATTTTCTGCTTTTGAATGAGTTCGCGGTTGCGCTGAATCAGCATTTCGGCATAGTCCATGCGGCCTGCGCTGGCCAGTTCGGGAGCATCGGTGGTGGTAAGTCCGCTGGTATTGCCAAAGGTCCCGGTGAGCACAACGCCCTGCTCCCCATCGGGAAACAATCCGTTGATGTTTTCCCTGGGATCATTGTAGTAATGCACTCCGCTGATTTTACCCTGAAACGAGAGATGGGCCGAATAGGCCATGGCATTGTTGCTGTGCTGGCTGTTGAGTCCCGCCTTTTCCATCCATAGCATTTGTCCCGCAGGGGTGAAAGCAGCAACAAACACATCGTTCTGACCGGGTTCAGAAACAATCTTTCTGTTTTGTAAACTTAGTTCATCGGAAAAGCTGCCGGCAATCAGCACATTTTCCTGAGGGTCGAGCATGATGGAAAAACCAGTGGCATCAGCACCGGATGAAAATAGTTTGATCCATTTGTGGTTCATGTTTTTGTCGAAAGCAGCGACAAAAGCGGTTCTTTTTTCGTTTTCACCCGTGGTTACGTTGAGTCGGGTTCCCGGTATATCCATTGGCCCGGATTGGTAACCTGTGATAAAGATATCTCCATTGCGGCTGATGGCCACATCGCGCTGGTTGTTGCCACGTCTGCCGCCCATTTCATAAACTTGTTGCCATACTGCCAGGCTTTGCTCAAAGAAATACCTGTCTGCATCAACAATCCATCCTTGCGGGGCCACGTTGATAAATTCAGGCATGGTAAGCCCGATGGGTGCGTTGATATAAGTGGGATCGGCCACTACAAATTCCATCCCATCAATCAGCACGTAGTCGCCGGGAGGATTTCCGTTGTGAAAATGTACTGCACTGGCCAGGTGACCGGGATAAAGCAGGGCTGCTACTTTCTGTCCTGCATAATTGCGCACCAGCCAGCCAAATAGTACAGCGCGGTCATCGCAATCAGAAGAGGTGTAATGAATAACTTCATCGGGGACCATGTATTTCTGAAGGCCAAATTGTTCGGGGTCGGTTTTGTATTCGAATGCCGTTTGGGAAAGATGAAGCAGGAAACTGACTTTTTCAATATCGCTCATGGGTTGGAGGATGGGTTCGAGCACCTGCTGGGTAGATTGTACAAGGAGGTTGGAGCCATCGGCATCCAGGTAAACGTTCATATCGGCCTGGGGTTGTTCAGCCAGCATGGCCACCAATACCGCATCGTATTGCAGCGCGAGTGTGTGTTGCTGGTCGTGGTAGTTGATAGCTAAGGTTTTGGAAGTAGGCCTGTTGGCAAACTGCGGGCTTTTGTAGAAGTTCATGTCGAATACCCTGAAGGCGCCAGGCATGGTCTGCTGGTAGGTAAAGACAGGCTGCTCGCTGTTGCCATCAATAAGGTACCAGGTTTTGTTGTCGATGGTAAGGCGGGGAGTATTGTAAACTGTATGTGCAAAAGGCATCAGGAATACAAGGTCGTTGTCCTGGCGGCCCAGCCGGATATCGTACCCGGCCTGCAACAACAGAAACCATGTGTAAAGTTTTGATGAAACCGCATTGTTGTTCGACAGTCTGTCGCCCAGTTTGCGGGCCGCCATAAACATTGCCCAATCGTTCATGCCGGTTTCTTCTGCTACATCAAGCAGATTGATCAGGGTAGGGGTGAAGCTGGTATTGGCAGCCTTGTCAAACCAGTCTGCCACGTTTTTTTCGTCGGTGCCATAGGCTCGGATTCCCCTGAAGGAGCGATCAGCATCAATGGTAAAGGTTCGTCCGTAAAAGTCAATGTTAAGGGTTTGGGAAACCCGTGGTACTGCCGGATCAACCGGTCTGATCGTAACCGGCTCTGTGAATTGTTCACGGGGTGAAACCCGGGCATCCGAAGGGGGGATGGTGCGGATAACAGTTTCTTCTCTGGCTTTTCGCTCTTCTCTTTTTCCGGCATCTTCCTCTTGTGGTTTATAAGGAGGGATTTCATCGGGTTTGGGGCCCGGCTCGGGTTTCTCTCCCAGAAATACCTGCATCCGTTCCCACTCATTTTTAAGGTATTCGGCGTATTCACGGTTGCGTTGCTCTACATAATCGTCAAACTCTCTGTTCATCGCCTGCAGCACACTGTCGCGTGCGGCAGCAAACTGACGAAATTCCTGTTCCTGCTGTCTTCTGAATTCTTCAAAATCAGGATCCTGACTCAAGGCGTAAGGGGCGGAAAAAAGAATAACCGCAATGAGGATTAACAATTGTTTTTGCATGGTAATGTGGATTAGGTGAAATATTTTGTTGATAACCTGGCATTTCAGTGCAGTAATGCGATGCCAGGTGGTATTGCCGGAGAAAACTTTTTGTGGATTAGCTGAAACAGTAAATTAATGCTGTAAAAATAAAAAAAGGTAGGTTAAAAACAAAAAGAAAAGTGGTTTTGGCAGTGTGGAGCAGGTTACTTCTCTGGTTTTACAATGGAAGAGAAGTTAAAAAAAGCAATAACCCTCAGTCTGTAAAGCATTTATTTCCTAAATTTACCCTTTAAACATTTCTTAACTATTGACTTATGAAGGGAAAATACTTACTCAATTTATTTCTTGTATTATTTTTTGGCCAGATAACATTTGGCCAGGTTCAGTTTAGCTTTGATCCTGAAGAAGTAAAGGAACGCGTTCACTACGATATAAACCAGCTTGCATCTGAAGAAATGGAAGGACGTGAGGCCGGTACAGAAGGTGAGCGGAAGGCCGCTGCTTTTATCCAGTCACGGTTTGAAGAAGCCGGACTTCAACCGCTATTTGGTGATTCTTACCTGCAGGATTTTGAATTCTTTGGTGAATGGTCGTTTGGTGAAGAAAACATGCTGCTGATTGGGGAAGGAGCGTTTGAACTCCATGCCGACTATTTTATTTTGCCCAATTCTGCCAATGCTCAGATATACGCTCCCGGGGTTTATGTAGGTTTTGGTTTGCAAACCGATACACATAATGATTATGAAGAGTTGACCGATTTGGAAAACAAAATATTTTTTATGGAGTATTTCCTGCCCTCTGATCTGGATGATGGCACCATGAGATTGCCTCTCGAGGTGTTGCAGAAAAAAATTGAAACGGCAAAAAATAACGGAGCGCTGGCAGTTGTTTTTGTTAATACACGAAGCGAACGCAACGATCCTCCCACAAGTATCCGGCAGCAACTGGGAAGAGAGAGCATCCCTGTGTTGTTTGCCATTTCTGAAGTATTTGAATACTGGCAGCAGATGGGAGGGAACGACTTGATTACCCTTTCTACCGATTTATACCGTGAAGCCTTTACTGCAATGAATGTGGCGGGTTATATTGATAATCAGGCAGAAACCACAGTTGTCATTGGTGGTCATTACGATCATCTGGGTTTTGGCGGTTCAGGATCCCGCAGCCCGGGTTCCAATGCCATTCATTATGGTGCCGACGACAATGCTTCAGGAACTGCTGGTGTGATGGAGTCTGCCCGGTTTTTGTACCAGTCTGATTATACTGCCAACAATTATATTTTTATTGCTTTTTCTGCTGAAGAAAAAGGATTGCTCGGCAGCAGACACTTTGCAGAAAGCGATGCCTACGACATGGAAAAAATAAGCTATATGCTTAATCTTGATATGATCGGGCGATTGGAAAACAGAAACATTACCCTGTATGGCACCGGTACTTCACCTGCATGGGATTCACTCATTGATTTACACGCTGGAGATGAACTGGTGATAAGAAAAAGTGCCAGTGGACAGGGGGGCTCGGATCATACCAATTTTTACAGGCACAACATACCTGTTTTGTTCTTTTTTACGGGCATACACGAAGATTATCACCGTCCTACCGATACCCCTGACAAGATCAATTATGAGGGAATGTACACTATTCTCGACTTTACCTATAATATGATCGGAACACTTGATGCAATGGGCAGACCTGAATTTACCGAAACGAAGGTAACCCGACGTGGAGCTGCCCGCAGTCAGGGTCCCGTGCTGGGAGTTATGCCCGATCATGCTTTCGAAGGTGAGGGGATGAAAATTATGGCTGTTTCCGAGAACAATCCTGCTCAGAAAGCCGGGATGAAAGATGGAGATATTATCGTGAGGGTGGGTGAAACCCGGGTCAGCGACATTTATACGTATATGCAGGCACTGAGTAGTTTAAAAGCCAATGAAACGGTAAAAGTGCAGGTTATCAGAGAAGGGGAATCCATAGAGCTGGATGTTACCCTCTAACTGACTATTCAGGTATTTTGGAATTAGACTTGCAGGTTGACAGGCTCTGGGTGTTTCTAAAAGACTTCAGCCTATAGTCTGAAAAACCTGCCTGGTTAAAACTCTTTAATAGCTTTGATAAAAAAACCGGGCACTATTTCCGCAAACAGCCTTCTTTCTATTCCAATACAAAGAAGACTATGAAACAGTGCCCGGAGTAAAAATGCTGTTATATCAGCAAAGCTTCTGTTATTTGAAAACCATATTGTTCTTGACGGTGATTTTCTCGCAGTAATGGCATTTGAGCCTGATATCCTCTTTCTCTAATACTGTAAACCTTGTGGTAATTACTTCAATATTGGTAATACAATTGGGGTTGAAGCATTTTACAATGCCAGAAACTGTTTCGGGGATTTCCACCAGTGTTTTTTGTGCTACTCTGAAGTCTCTGATTTCTATTATGGAAGCATGAGGAGCAACCAGCGCGATTTTATTAAGTTCTTCGGGTTTGAAAAATTTGTTGCTCACTTTTATAATTCCCTTATAACCGTATTTTTTACTTTCCAGGTTGGTGCCAAAAAGTACCATCTGATCAAAAACATCCAGTTTGAGCATTTTTATTACCTGAAAAACTGCACCTGCGGGAATATGGTCAATTACGGTTCCGTTTTCTATGGCCGATACTTTTAATTCTTTTACTTTGTCATTCATCTTTTTAGGGTATTGTGTGACTAAACAATTGATTCGCTTTGCTTTTTCCGGGGTTACCTGACGAGGTTGCCGAATTATTACCGGTAACCGAGCAAGATGGACAATAGCGCCTGTCTTACATAAACACCATTGAGCGCTTGCTGGAAATAATAGGCCCTGGGGTCTTCATCCACGTTGATGTGAATCTCATTTACCCTTGGCATGGGGTGAAGAATTTTGAAATTTTCTTTTGTATCTACCAGCATGTCCTTGTGGAGATTGTAAGAATTTTTGATCCGTTCAAACTCCAGCGGGTCAGAGAAGCGTTCTTTCTGGATGCGGGTCATGTAAAGAATATCAGTATTGGGAATTACTTCTTCCATAGAGGTGTACTGATGATAGGCCAGGTTTTTCTCCTTGATGTGCATTTTTACTGAGCTGGGCAGTTTTAGCTCAACTGGTGAAACCAGGTGGAAAGTAGTGTTATAGTTGCAAAGGGCAATTACCAGGGAGTGCACTGTACGGCCATACTTCAGGTCACCCACGAAGGCAACGTGCAGGTTGTCGAGAGTGTCCTGGGTTTGCAGAATGCTGTAAAGGTCCAGCAGGGTTTGTGTAGGGTGTTGGTTGGAGCCGTCACCGGCATTGATGATGGGCACGGGAGAAATTTCAGAAGCAAACCGTGCACTTCCTTCAATGGGGTTTCGCATTACGATAAGGTCAGAATAATTGGCAATGGTAAGAATGGTATCGCGCAATGATTCGCCTTTTTTTACGCTGGTGTTGGACGCTTCAGAGAAACCGACTATTTTTCCTCCCAGCCGGCTGATGGCACTTTCAAAACTGAGTCGTGTGCGGGTAGAGGGTTCAAAAAACAAAGAAGCAATTACATGATCTTTTAAGATGGTTTGCACAGGGTTGGCTTCAAATTCCCTGGCCGCCTCCAGAACGCGCAATTGTTCTTCTTTGGTAAAATCGTTGATGGATACCAGACTTTTGTTCTTCATAGGTTTAGGATTGAAAATTGAAAAAATTAAATTTAAACAAAAAATTGCACAAAAAAAAAGCGGCTCAAAGCCGCTTTTAAAAATTATTTACATCCGCAGGTTTTGCTGACGAGGTTTTTGCTTTTGAGAAATTCGCAGACCAGATCGCAAAGAACGGGCTTCCCGATTTCCTGCAGTTCATAATCCACTTTAACGACAGGCTTGTTGATTTTTACAATCCGCTGCAAGTCGATGGGTGTTGCTATGACTACTGCATCACAATCGGTATTGTTGATCGTTTTTTCCAGGTCGGCAATTTGCTGGTCGCCATAGCCCATTGCAGGCAACAATGTTCCGATGTTAGGATATATTTCAAAAGTTTCTTTCAGTCTTCCCACAACAAAAGGTCTTGGGTCAACCAGTTCTGCTGCACCAAATTTCTTTGCTGCCACTGTTCCTGCACCAATCTTCATATGGCCGTGGGTGAGGGTTGGGCCGTCTTCCACAACCAATACTCTTTTCCCTTTAATGAGTTCGGGCTTGCTCACAGTAAGCGGTGATGCTCCGTCAACCACAATAGCATCAGGATTTACCTTTGCAATGTTATCGCGTACTATCTGGATGTTTTCGGGGGATGAGCTGTCCATTTTGTTGATAACCACAATGTCTGCTATGCGCAATGTTGTTTCTCCGGGGTAGTAATTCAACTCATGACCGGGACGATGGGGGTCAACCACGGTAACCATCAAATCAGGCTTGTAGAAAGGGAAGTCATTGTTGCCGCCGTCCCATAAAATAACGTCTGCTTCTTTTTCTGCTTCACGAAGGATCGCTTCATAGTCTACACCTGCATAAATCACGTTCCCACGCACTACATGGGGTTCGTACTCTTCCATTTCCTCGATGGTACACTTGTGCTTTTTCAGGTCTTCTACAGTGGCAAACCGTTGTACTTTCTGGGCAACCAGGTCTCCATAAGGCATGGGGTGACGGATAGCAACAACCTTTATCCCATGTTCCATGAGTGCTTCAATAATTTTCCTGGAGGTCTGGCTCTTTCCGCAACCAGTACGAACCGCACCCACGGCAATCACAGGCTTGGTGCTTTTAACCATGGTTTCTTTGGGGCCTATAAGCAAAAAATCGGCTCCATTTGCATTTACAATAGAACCGATTGCCATAACTTCCTGATAAGAAACATCACTGTATGAGAATGCACATATATCCACATCCAGTTCCTTGATTAATTTTGGTAAATCCTCCTGTTTGTGAATAGGTAGACCTTCCGGATATAATTCTCCTGCCAGTTCGGCGGGATATTTTCTTCCGTCAATGTCAGGAATCTGAGCAGCAGTAAAGGCTACTACGTTATAATTTTGGTTTTTTCGGTAATAAGTGTTGAAATTGTGAAAATCTCGTCCGGCTGCGCCGATAATAATTACATTTTTTTTACTCATGTGTTTTGGTTTAGATTATGGTTTAAAAATCTTTCTGGCAAAAAATCTCACAAACCTACGCAAATTTTGCAAAAAATTGCAGCATTAAATAAATTTTTTTTACACATAGATTTACACAGGTACGACGCCGATTCCCGGTCTTTCGGGTAGGATGACCTTGCCTTTCACAACCCTGAGCCCATCAAAAACATCGTTGTTGATAAGCAGGTTGCCGTCCAAATCGGCCCATTGTGCCAGGTGCCCCAGGTGCGCCATGGCGGTAACAGCGCATGAGGTTTCTGTCATACAGCCCAGCATTACTTTCATGTTCATTCCTCCTGCAATACTGGCCATTTTATGAGCGGCGCGCATACCTCCGCATTTCATTAGTTTAATGTTGATGCCATCATACACGCCATAAAGTTTTTGAATGTCTGCTGGTCCCTGCAGTGCCTCGTCGGCAATGGTGGGCAGGGGGCTGTTTGCGGTAAGCCATGCCATGTCTTCGATGGCCTCAACAGGCATGGGTTGCTCTACGAATACAACTCCTTTTTCCTCCAGCCAGTAAATCATATCCAGTGCTTTTTCCCTGTCTTTCCAGCCCTGGTTTACGTCAACACACAAGGGTTTATCGGTAATTTCACGAATGGCTTCCACCATAGCTTTGTCAGTGTCGTGGCCCAGTTTTATTTTGAGAATGTTGTAAGGTGCTGCTTCCCGGGTTTTTTCTTTTACAACTTCGGGGGTGTCAATACCAATGGTAAATGAAGTATCGGGAACTTTCTGCGGATTCAACCCCCATATTTTATACCAGGGTTGTTTCATGAGTTTGCCTACCAGGTCGTGAAGGGCAATATCAACACTTGCTTTGGCTGCATAGTTGCCGGGTGCCAGGCCATCAATATATTCTATGATTTCTTCCAGTTGAAAAGGGTCCTTAAACTGCGTAAGATCCACCTTTTTCAGGAATGCTTCCACCGTTTGATGGCTTTCACCCAGGTAGGGAGGCATGGATGCTTCGCCATAGCCCGTAAAGCCCTCAAAATGGATTTGGGTGAGCATCACGGGAGTCGTCCGGCGACTGCTGCCGGCAAGGGTGAAAACGTGGGTAAGTTCCAGTTCGTAGGGTTTATAGCTTAGCTGCATACCATTGCCGGAATATGCACCGGCCCCACTGCTGTCTGTTGCATGGGCACAACTCTTGAATACCGGGGAAATAACCAATGCACTGCTCATAATGCCTGCTGTTTTTAAAAAATCTCTTCTGTTTTTCATAATGGAAAGTATTGTGTGTGTTTTATTGTCGGAGTGTTTTAACATTAAAAGATGGTTGGGGTGTTTTGTCCCTGATTAATACCAGGGGTGATTTTTAACCGGGATGATACCCGGCGTGTTTTCTTTGCCCATGATTCTTTTTACCGATGCAAACCGGCTTGCATTGGATTCATCATAGTCATCATCTTGCGGATGAAGGCTGTTGATTCTTACCCTCCCACTGGCATGTATAAACTTATTGTTATCCATATACATGGCTACATGTATAATTGGAGAATCTTTTTCTGAGGAAGCACTGAAAAACAGCAAATCGCCTGTTTGATATAAATTGCTGTCTTTGCCCATGGGTATATTTTCTCCGTGTCTTACCTGTAAAGATGCATCACGGGCAAGGATGATACCATTCATAAAATAGATGGTTTTCGTATATCCACTGCAGTCAATACCTTTGTTGGAGGTGCCACCCCATAAATAAGGAATTCCTTTCATTTGCTGTGCTGTAGCCAGGAGGTTTTCAGGGGTGGGGCCGGCATTTTGTTTCCAGTCTTCAAAATCCCGCACATGTTCCTTTGCAATCATGGCTTTTCGTCCGTCAGGAAGTTTTACCTGTAGCATTACTGATGATGAAGCAATTACTTCAAGGATGCAGCCCGCAACGGCATCTGAAACGGCAAGATGGGAGAGACTGTCGGTAAGGATGACAAAAGGAGAAGTGATAATCACTTTCGGGGCTTTTTGCCATTGGGTCAGTTGCTCCTCAGAAAGGGGTTGAAGAGCAGCATTTTCAATCCATGACAAGTATTTGTCGGGTGTTTGGATAAAAGACCAGTTTCTGTGTTTTTTAAGAATCTTAACCGGTGTTCCCATGAGTGCCTGGCTTACAAGTTCTGCCCTGTGCCGGGGTTCACGCCGAAGATTGGCTGTGCTCAACGTTACGATACCCCATGGATATTCTGTTTGCTCAGGCAAAAGCAATACGCTGTCGGCAACAGAAAAGCCATGGCTGGCCAAAGAATCAATCAAAGCTTTTTTCAGCGCAGGGTTGTCGGTTTCACCGCGAAGAATAAAAGATTTATTTCCGGATTTTTCTGCTTCAATCTCAAAAACATTTTCCCGTGGGTCGCCGGCTAAATCCTGCCGGAAATGTTCAATAATATGACGGGTCTGATCCTTTTGGGCGCAACCAGTTATGATAAACGCCATTGTAAGAAAAATGCTGTATTTTAGGATGCTAATCGTTTTCATGTTCCTGAATCGTGGTTTGAATTAATTGGGTAAATATTGTACGTTCATTTTTCTTTTCCAGGCATCAAAATAGAGATTGCCGTTTTCCCATTCCATTTCACCTCTTTGAAAATCCCAGGGTTCACTGCGGGGGAATTTTTTTCCGGGATAAAGCTTTTGGCCATAATCTGTATTTACAATCATGCGGTAAGCGTCTATGCCTGAAATGTAAAACTCTTTTACAAGGGGGTTTTCCGAATCCTGTATTTTAAAGGAAACATCAACGGGAACCCATCCCACACCATGATACCATACTTCAGACCAGTCGTGCAGGTTTACATTGCCGGGATGCAGCATCCAGCCGCTTTGCCAGCGTGCCGGAATTCCTTTGTACCTGCAAAGAGTAATAAACAACAGGGTTTGCATACCGCAATCACCATGGCTGTGTTTGAGCGTATATTCGGGAATGTTCCTGATGAGGCCATACTCCACGGCTGATGCCCAGGGTATGTTGTCATTGATCCAATAGTAGAAACTTCTCACCATCTGATAGGGGGTCATGTCTGGGGTGGTGAGTTGTTCTGCAAGTTCTTTTATGTTTTCAGAGAATATGATGTGAGGTTCCCGCTCCGGCAAAAAGGGGAGGACCGTGTCAGGAATCCGGGTAAAAGGAATGTCTTTCAAACTGTCAGGATGGAAATACTGGGCAAAAGCAGTAAACTCAAAAATAGTTTCAAATGCAGCAGGCTGGTCTGTGAGGGTTGGCTGACTGAGGAAGACCGACTGATGAGCAAGTTCGTTAGGAGAAATCAAAGGTTTGCCGGGGTGTGACGAAAGGAGTTTTGCATTTTGCTGGCGGGGATGATTTCTTAAGGGGTAGGGCATCCACATGCTTACATTTTTTCCTGCCGGAAGGGTGTTTTCGGGTAAAATAGTGCTGTATTGAAGTAAGAATCGCTGGGGCATTAAGGGCATTCCGTGCGGTTGAACTGCTGCCCGTTCAATAATATCCTGTGTATGTGTGAGGCAAAAAGTATTTAAGGATTCATCATTAAGACCTGTGGATCCCGAGATTTCTTTAAGAGAGTCGTTGAGAAGCAGTAGATTGCGAATGGCACTCTTGAAATATTGCTTTTTATTGTCTATCAGCATGAATTCAAGCTGATGGGCTTCTTCCCATTTTACTAAGTCCTCAGGTCCGGCAGTAATGCCTTTTTCGTTGAGTAAGGTAATGATCTCGGAACTTTCATAAGGGTATTCTTTGAGATATCTGCCGATATAATCAGCAATGCTATCCGAAAATTTCAGCGTAGCTTTTTCCGCAGTATTGGATTGCAGTTTTTTGATTTCCCTGATTGCTGCCGAAAATTCGCCCGCTTCATAATGCTCAGCGATGATCCTCATGTCGTTATCTTGTTTTCCGGAAGATGTATTGCAGGAAGTTACCAGGGCAAATCCTGTAATCATGAAGAAAAGCAGTGAATAATGGAATTTTTCAGGCATGGTATATTGGAAACAAATAAGAAAGAGAGTATGAAAAAAACGGACAAAAACAAGACTTCAGGGTTCTTCAAATACCTGAAAGTGTAATGTTTTTGTCCGTTGAGTTAATCAGTTACATCGTTACAATGATTTAGTATCCGGGGTTTTGTTGACCTTCCCAGCCGCTGATGTCAATTTCATTTTGCGGTATGGGGAATAGCTGATGAATAGCAGGGTTGTAATTGGTGGCTTTAAAAACCGGGTCTCCTGCATCTTCTACCTGGTAACCCACAATGATTGGGTTGCCTTCATCATCTTCATCATAAAGGATGGTTGTGCTGGCTTTGACCTTGTATCCATCGATTTTAACTTCCTGTTCCATCAGGCCCCAGCGGTTGAGGTCCCAGAAGCGGTGGTTCTCCATGGCAAGCTCCACACGACGTTCGTTATAAATGGCTTCCAGCAATTGCGGGCCTGAAGCATCTACATCAGGCAATACATCTTCGTTTCCGCCACGTGCTCTTTCTCTGACCATGTTTACATAATCTCGGGCATTGCCTTCATCTCCTGTGTGGAAGCAAGCTTCTGCATACAGCAGGTAAATGTCAGACAAACGAATGATTCTTTCATTTACCGGAGAGTTTCTCCAGAAAGTAGGTCTTTCATCAGGCCACAAATAATTCTTGAGACTGTGCAGGCCTGTGCGGTCGTCGATGATGTTGGTGGTTTCGGGAGCTCCATGTTCGATTTCATTCTGAATAACCGCTTCAGAAGAGATAATGGTGGCTTCACGACGGGTATCGCCTTCTTCGTAGGCTGCATACAGATCATAAGTAGGTTGCTGCAATCCCCAGCCCCAGGGACCGCGAGGCATGGTAAATACGGTAGTAAAATTACCATTGCTGGTAAAAGTATCGTCAATGCCTGTGTCGGTAAACTGGATTTCGAAAATAGACTCAGGTCCGTTTTCACCCTCCTGGGAAAAGATATCTCCAAAATAACCCTCATAAAGGGTATATTCATTGGAAGCAAACAGTTTCTCGGCCCATGTTTTAGCATTTGTCCAACCCTGGGCGTCGTAGAAATCCATGTTGCTGTAGCCGGGGCTTGCCATATAGGCATAAACTTTTACCAGCATAGCCTGCGCAGCACCTTTGGTGGCGCGACCCATTTCAGAATCGGGATACTCGCTTTTCAGGGGCAGAACTGCTTCAGCTGCAATCAGGTCAGAAAGAATGAACTCGTAAACCTCTTTGGCAGAGTCTCTGTCTTTTTTAATCTCTTCAAGCTGCAATGGCTTATCGATAATGGGCATACCTCCGAATGTTCTGACCATATCAAAATAGTAATATGCACGGAGGAATTTGGCTTCAGCTACGGCCCTTTTTTGTATGTATTCGCTCATATCGGGGCGTTCCACATCGTCGAGATTGAAAATTACCTGGTTGCATTTCAATATGCCTCTCCACATATGAGGGTATTTCCAGCCCATCATCATGTTGTTGGCGTTGAGGTTCCAGTTTTCCATATCTGCGATGGCAGGCATATCACCAGGCTCAGAGCCCTTAACTGCATCATCGGCAATTACATTGCCAAACGCAAAGTTAGCACTTACATACCGGTAGTCCCACAGGTGAGAATAACAGGCGTTAGCAGCCAGAATAGCATGCTCGTCGGTTTGGAAGAAAGTTTCAGTAGTTTGCTCACCAATTTTGTTCTTGTCCAGAAAATCTTCTGTGCAGGAAAAGGTGATTAAACCTATCAGACTTATGAGAATTAACTTTTTCATTTTTTTCTATATTTTTTTGTTGATTACAATTTGACATTAATACCCAGGGAAACGGCTCTGGTTTGCGGATAGGTGCCATAGTCAAGGCCCTGGCTCAGTGTGCCTCCGCCAATTTCGGGGTCAAGTCCGCTGTAACTGGTAAGTGTAAGCAGGTTCTGAGCAGAAAGATACACCCTGATATCAGAAAACCATTGCTGGTTGCCTGAGAAGGTATAACCCACCTGGAGGTTTTTCAGGCGCAGGTAAGAGCCATCTTCAATAAAGAAGTCGGAGGCCCTGAGGTTGTCATTGGTGCTTCCTGCATTGAGTCCATACATGTCGTTGATTCCACTGCCAGGATACCAGTATCCAAGAATATCTCTGGATTTGGCAGTTGTGAGGGCAGGGTTCATGGTATACCATTTCTGGGCATTAAAAATGTCATTTCCTTGTACCCCCTGGAAGAACAAGCTCAAATCAAAGCCTTTGTATTCAGCATTGAAGTTGAATCCGAAGAAGAAGTCAGGGTGAGGGCTGCCGATAAACTCGCGGTCTTCGGCGGTAATTTCGCCATCACCATCGAGATCTTTGAAACGGAAATCTCCGGGCACTGCGTTGGGTTGATTGCCTGCAGCAACTTCATCCGTGTTCTGGAATACACCGTCTGTGACGTATCCGTAAAATGCACCTACAGGCTGGCCTACTTCTGTGCGGGTAGTGGTAAAGGCGCGGAACCCTCCTCCTGAGATGGGTTGACCTTCACCCAGTGAGAGCACTTCGTTTCTGATGGAGCTGATATTGAAGTTTACTGAATACCGCAATTCGCGGGTAGCTTCATTTTGGTATCCCAGATTCAATTCAATCCCCTTGTTTTCAACACTTCCTACATTGGAGTAAGGGCTGCTGAGGTATCCTGCATAAATAGGTAACGGAACACGCACCAGCATGTCTTTGGTTTCCTTGACAAAATAATCAACCGATGCGGTTACCCTGCTGTTTAAGAATTCCATATCCACACCAAAGTTGGTAGATTCAACAGTTTCCCATTTAATATTCTGGTTGGCCATACTATTGGCTGCGGCACCAATGGCGACGCTGTTGCCAAATACGTAATCATGAGAATAGGACCAGGGCTGCGTGGTGGCCACAGTTGATGCAAAACCATAAGCACCGATTCGTGCATTCCCCACTTGTCCCCATCCTGCACGCAGTTTTACTTCTGAGAATACATTCCGGTTAACAAAATCCATAAAATTCTCATTGAGCATTCTCCATCCTACAGAAACGGAGGGGAAATTTCCAAATCTGTTACCGGGGCCAAATACAGAAGATCCGTCGCGGCGCACTGAAGTGGTTAGCAGGTATCTGTCGCTATAAGTATAGTTAAGACGAGCCAGGTAAGAATACATCGCATTTTCAACACCACTGTTGAAGACTTGTTCGCCTTCGGTGGCAGCATCCAGGTATTGCAGTTCCCTGTCGTCTCCGGGGGTGTTTTGCTTACGGCCTGTAATCCATTCAGAGTAGTTTTGCTCCGCAGTGTAGCCTGCCAGCAAGGTAAATCCATGCTCTTCAATGTCGAAGCGATAGGTTGCAGTATTGTCCCATAACCAGCCATTATAAAGGCTGTTGGATTTTTCTACCACGCTTAAATCCTGGCGTTCGTCAGGAGCCATGTTGTAAGAAGGGTTGTAGATATGTCCGTTGCTTCTTCTCAGCTCAAGACTCAGACTGCTGCGCAGGGTTAGTCCTTCAATGGGGGTAAGATCCAGGAACGTATTACCAAGAAAAGTCAAAGCACTGCTTTCATTGGTATCACGATACAATGCTGCTACCGGGTTTTTAACATCTGTATAGGGTGAAGATATAAAACCTGATTCATCTTCAACCGGAGTTATGGGGTCGAGTTTCTGAGCAACATTGATGATGCCGTTGTAATAATCGGCAGGCACTACATTGCGTTTAGAGTGCGACATGCTGAGTCGGGTGCCTACATTGAGCCAGGATTTCATGCGCGAATCGATATTGGCACGGAAATTCAACCGGTTATAATCTGACTTATCAACAATCCCCTTCTCTTCGTAGTATCCTCCTGATAACATGTAGCTTGTGCGTTCTGTGCCTTCAGAAAAACTCAGGTTGTGCGATTGTACTCTTCCCCGGCGTGTAACTTCATCAAACCAGTCGGTTGTTTGGGCAAGGTTGTTGGCAGGGGCTATCAGTGGAAATGGTGCCATGTTGGCGTTAAAGCGCGCAATACTGATAACATCAAACCATTCTTCAGAATTGAGTAAATCAGGCTTTTTCCAAGGGCTTCTTACGCCACCAAGACTTTCGTAAGTTATCTGACTAACTCCTTCGGTTCCGGTTTTTGTAGTGACCAATACCACCCCATTGGCACCCCTGGAGCCATAGATGGCTGTTGCAGAAGCATCTTTCAGGATTTCAATATTGGCAATGTCGTTGGGATTGATAGTACTGATATCGTTGGTAAGAATCCCATCCACTACATAAAGAGGGCTTGGGTCGCCAACGGTACCGGTACCTCTGATGCGGATGCTTACACCGGTGCCGGGAGCACCACTGGTGGAAGTAACCTGAACACCAGAAGCACGACCCTGAATCAGCGTAGCTATGTTGCCTTCAGATTGTGAGGCGAGGTCCTCTCCACTTACACTGGCAATGGAACCGGTAAGGTCACTTTTGCGCTGAACACCGTATCCTACTACGATAAATTCATCCAGCATGGTAATATCAGGATCGAGAAAGAAATCCTGAGTGATATTCTCTCCTGAAGCCAGCTCCACTGTTACAGGATTGTCAATGTAGCCAAGGAATCTGGCTACCAGATCGACACTTCCTGCAGAAACAGAAAGCGTATAGCGTCCATCCAAATCAGCAGTAGTACCCTGTGTGGTACCTTCAACCACTACCGTAGCTCCGGGAAGAGGTTCACCTGTGAGTCTGTCAACAATTTTTCCGCTTATTTGCCCGGTTTGGCCGAAAATGCTCCAGCTCAAGACCATCATAAAAGCAAATAAACCTGCTATTTTTTTAGTCATTTTGTTTAGAATTTTAATTATAAATAATGCTTTGATTTAAAAATATAAGGACGATAAGATGTTAGTCAGCGAGTTCGAGCATTTCATCTTCAGGGTCAACAGCGATGTGCATCCAGACCTGACCGGTTTCGCCAATGGCTGTATAAACTGCATCTTTCGCGTATTTTACATACGAACCTGCTTCAGGGTTTTGGATGTGTGTACCGTTGAGCTCCTGGTTCCATTGTCCGGCCGGATCAAGAGCCAGGAAGGAGTGATCGCTGGATGCTACTATGATGAGCTGGTGTTTAAAGTCAAAATCTCCTCTGAAATCGCCATGTAATACCACCATTTGTCCGTTGATTATGGCCTGGTCTATTTGTTCGTAAGTGCCAAGCTCAGTGCTGTGCAGGCGTTTGGGACCACCGTACCAGGATGCCTCCAGCCGGTAGGCTTTGTGAAAGTCAGGTACATTCTGTGCCGGTCCATTTACATCGTAATATAAATACCAGCTTGCCATCCAGTCGGGTGTATGGGCGTTGATATTCCCTCCGAGTTCTCCCTGAAAGTTGGCATTTTCTTCATCAAATCCAAAGTGGTTCATTACAGTTACCATAGCTGTGTAAGCTGCAGAATGTTCTACTGTATACCCCAAAGCATCATCTTCATAACTGTTGTCATACATGTAGTAATAGTTAACCCCCTCAATGATGTGTTCAAAGTATTCTGCCACAGTGAAGGATGCAAGAATTCTCGTTTGTTCGGTGTTTTTACTTGTTTTTACTACTGCACTTAACTGTAGTCGTTGATCAGTATATTCACCTACTGTCAGAACATAGTGCATCTTTACCTGATACTGCATTTGTTCAGGTAAATATTCAAAATCCGAAGTTGAGAATTCGCCAACCTTTTCTTTCTCCTGTACTTCACCATTGTCGTCGATAATTCCCTGGTAAAGATCGATTCCTGTAACTTCATTTTCATCAAAATTCTTAAATCGCAATGAAATGTTAATGGTATCCCCCTCTGTATAGATGGGTTTTAAGGCCTCTCCTTGCCAGTCAGTAACCGGAAGCCAACTGATGGGATAAGTCCCGTAATTGTTGTCTGTTTCCTTCTCGCAACCTGCCAGGAAGCCCAGACAAACTACTGCCAGAAAAATAAAAATGTACTTTTTCATTTGTGTTGTTTTTAAAAAATTTAAAAATGGGTTTTTTGATTGCACAAATATAGAATTATCTTAACATTTTCTTAATAAAAAAACGAAAAAAATTTCAATAAATTTAACGTATGTTTAAGCAATAGGGACTATTTGGTTGATTTACAGATGTTATGGATATGGGTTAAACGGGAAAGATCTTTTGCTCACGCTCCTGAAAAAGCTGTAAATTTGCACCTGTTTCTAATTTTAAAGCAAAATCATGAGGATTGAAGAAAAGATTGTTGCGCAGATTCAAAGTGCGCTCAAAGAACTGTTTTCTGTTGAAGCAGAATCAGGAAAGCTATCCCTGCAACCCACGCGCAAAGAGTTTGAGGGTGATTTTACCCTTGTTGTTTTTCCGTTTGTAAAACTGGCCCGCAAGTCGCCGGAGGAAACTGCACGATTGATAGGTGAATATGTTAAAGAGAACATGGATGAGATCCAATCTTTTAATATCATCAAAGGATTTTTAAATTTTGCTTTACACGATAAGGTCTGGACCGGCTTCCTGTCTGATGCTGTTGCCGAAAAAGAGTATGGTGTGGCCAAACGAGATGATACCGACGTCTCTGTGGTGGAATACTCCTCGCCCAATACCAACAAACCTTTGCACCTGGGGCATATCCGCAATAACCTGCTGGGATACTCCATTGCGCAGATTATGGAAGCTTCGGGCAAGAAGACCATTAAGGTAAATCTGGTGAATGATCGCGGTATTCATATCTGTAAATCAATGGTGGCCTGGATCAAATGGGGCAATGGTGAAACTCCGGAAAGCACAGGTAAGAAAGGAGATAAGCTGGTAGGAGATTATTATGTGAGATTTGAAACGGAATTGAGGAAAGAGGCCCAGGCGCTGAAAGATTCGCACAATTATGATGATGATATAGCCCGCAATAATGCTCCATTGATGGTGGAGGCGCGTGAAATGCTGCGCAGCTGGGAAAAGGGTGATGAAGAGACTGTTAAAGTCTGGAAGATGATGAATCAATGGGTGTATAAAGGCTTCGACAGTACCTATCAGCGACTGGGTGTGAGTTTTGAAAAAATTTATTACGAATCTGATACTTACCTGCTGGGAAAGGAAATTGTGCTGGAAGGGCTGGAGAAAGGATTTCTGTTTAAAAAGGAGGATGGCTCAATATGGGCAGATCTGACCGACGAAGGGCTCGACCAGAAGTTGTTACTGCGTGCCGATGGTACCTCTGTTTACATGACCCAGGATATTGGTACGGCACAATTGCGCTTTGATGATTACAACGCTACTCAGATGATATATGTGGTAGGCAATGAGCAGAACTACCATTTTGATGTGCTGAAAAAAGTACTGAAAAAGCTGGGCAAAGAATACAGTGACAGTCTGTACCATCTCTCTTATGGTATGGTTGAACTGCCCCAGGGCAAGATGAAATCACGCGAAGGCACCGTGGTAGATGCTGATGACTTGATGGACGAAATGTACAGCACTGCCCGCAAAACTACCGAAGAGCTTGGTAAAGTGGAAGGTTTTACCGAAGAAGAAAAAGAAAATCTTTTTGATACCATTGGGCTGGGAGCCTTGAAGTACTTTATTCTGAAGGTGGACCCCAAAAAGAACATGTTGTTTAACCCCGCAGAATCCATTGATTTTAATGGGAATACGGGGCCGTTTATTCAATATACCCATGCACGTATCCGCTCCATTTTGCGCAAGGCAGCGGAGAAAGGGCTGATGGAAAAAGAATTTGATTCAACCGTCGTAACGCTCAATGACAAAGAGAAGCAACTGCTGAAAACCCTATACGCTTTTCCCCAAACCATCAGACAGGCTGCCTCAGAAATGAGCCCGGCCATGATAGCCAACTATGTGTATGATCTGGCCAAAGAATTTAACCAGTTTTATCACGAACATTCCGTTCTCAACGAACCCGATCTTAATATTTCCCTCTTCAGGGTGCAATTGTCGCTGCTTACTGCTGGTGTTGTTAAAACCGCCATGGGGCTATTGGGGATTAATGTGCCTGAAAGAATGTAAATTTTAGCAGAAGAGGTTAATTCATAATTCGGTACTATCCGGTCCCTGAGCTTGTCGAAGGGACGGGCAGTGTAGTGGTGGTTTCGATAAACTCAACCACCGGAAAAGGGTGGTCCCTGAGCTTGTCGAAGGGTGGTTCCTGAGCTTGTCGAAGGGCGCTGTCACTACCCACTTTCTTTGTTGAAGATGTTTTCGCAGCGCCATTAATCAAACGGTCGCTCATTTTCTATCGACATACCGGACCGCTGGCCCGGGGTGCTGCCTCCATAGACTTTTGTGAGGAATAAACGGTTTCTGTTTTCCAGTATTTATGGGATGAATCTTCGTGCAAAGCAAACCTTATTTTCGTTCTTAACCTTAACTGATGAGCTTGGCATTAACTTGTATGGCTATGCTTGTTAGCATCCAAAGTGCGAATAGTTGTAGAACTTTTTTCTTCATGATAATTTGGTTTTGGTACGCAATGAAATGAATTAATAAGCATGTAAGTAAAACAGCTAATTATAAATGCTTTAGTATTGGTTTTGTAAGTTGCCGCAAGCCGTCTGAAAGAGTTACATAGTAGATGCCCGGCTTTAGGAATGAAAGGTCAATTGTTA
This sequence comes from Sphingobacteriia bacterium, assembly GCA_011390575.1. Lineage (GTDB taxonomy): Bacteria > Bacteroidota > Bacteroidia > Bacteroidales > UBA7960 > SKVR01. The sequence continues at coordinate 232 of JAABSE010000031.1, read as the reverse complement.
TTTGTCTGTCAATGCTTTGGCTATATACCAGTCTGCCGTTAAAATCAAAGACTTTTAGTGGAAAAGATTTATACAGATATTGATTATAAGTTAATTCAATAATTAAACATTCGCTGAAAGGATTAGGAAACAGCTTAAAATCAATTTTTTCGTGGATGAAAATTGAGTTGGGTGAATATACCGGCTCAGCACTACGATGCAAAGACCACCTGCTATAAGCATACAAATATCC
>JAABSE010000030.1 GCA_011390575.1 Sphingobacteriia bacterium | reverse complement strand
AGTATTTTTCCGGAGGATTGCCAATGTTGTTTCAGACAGGAGGTCTCCTGCTCAGAAAGCATGGTGTGCACCGGGAGCGATTTGATTGCTGCCTGAGACGCGGTAACTTCCGGCAAGGGATCATATAAAGGTTCCCTAAGAGGGACATTGACATGAACGGGGCCTGATGGGCCGGTTGTTGCTGTGGTAAGAATTTCAGATACTTTTCTTCTGAAAAGCCACAAATCTTCTTCCTTTTCTGTTTCCACCGGAACCTCCAGGGATTCTTTGATGAAATTGGCATACAACCCTTTTTGCCGGATGGTTTGACCATCATTCTGGTCGATCCACTCAGCAGGCCGATCGGCAGTAATGGCCACCAGGGGAACTTTAAGATAGTACGCTTCAGCAAGGGCAGGAGCATAGTTGATCATGGCGGTGCCAGATGTGCAAATCAGAGCCACCGGTTTTTGCAGTTGCTGTGCCAGTCCCAGTGCATAATACCCGGCTGATCGTTCATCAGTAATGCTGATACTTTCTATTCCGTCAAAACCGGTAAAGGCAATGGTGAGGGGAGCATTCCTTGATCCCGGAGAGATAATGGCGTAATTTACACCAAAGGCATGACATAATCCGGGTAGCTCGCTTATTCCCCTTCTGGCAGACGGCATAGGTTTAATTTTCTTTGAGGGATTCAACAACAGATTTCAGGGTGTTCATTTTGTTCAGGGTCTCTTCCCATTCCTTTTCAGGCTCAGATCCCCGGGTGATCCCGGCTCCCAGGTAATATTCCAGCTTTTTTCCTACGGCCTTCATGGAACGTAGATTGACATAAATATTCCATTCTCCACCCATATTCATGGGGCCAAGAAATCCTGAATAATACTCCCTTCGGTGTTTTTCAATGCCGGCAATCAGCTCCATGGAAGCACTCTTGGGCAACCCGCATACTGATGGGGTAGGGTGTAATTCGTCAAGAAATTCTGCCGTTTGTTCTCCCAGTGCTTCTTCAGGGAAAGTAAAAGTCGTTTTAAGGTGCTCTACACTTCCGGCCGGAAAGCTGAACGGGCCTTTTTTCTCAATGTCTTTAATATTTCTTTTTTGTAGAAGCTGTTCAATATACCGGGTAACAATGAGCTGTTCGTCGAGTTCTTTTTCGCCCCAGGCTTGCTGGCCGTTTTCCTCGCTCCTTTTTCGGGTTCCTGCCAGTGAAACGGTAGTAACCTTTTGATCCTGTATCAATAAAAGAGGTTCAGGCGTGGCTCCAAACCAAAGTCCGGCATCGGGAATATATACTGCAAAAACGAAAGCTTCCGGATAGGCTTTATCAAGAGATTCAAAAAAAGCTGCTGAATCGAAGTTTTCAGGTTTTTCTTCCCGTTGGGTGCGCGAAAGCACCAGCTTGGAAATGGTATGTTCGGAAATAATTGTTTTGATTTTTTTTACCTGCTCTGTAAACTCTTCCTTGTCAGCAACATAATTGTTGGTGAAGGCCAGTGACAGGTTTGGAAACGAACTTTGCGATGATACCTCATGTGGGGAGTTCCCATTGTGGGGTTCTGAAAAATTATCCCCCTCAGCAATAAGGTCCGGTTGAAGAATCCGAATGGGAATGCCTGAGTTATGGTCAAAGGGTGCAAAAACAAATCCTGATTGTCCTTTGAGCTGTTTAATGTCGAAAACCCGCATAGGTTTGCTGGTCCACTGCAGCAGGGTGACAGGGCCGGATTTGCCGGGCGAACGATAGGTAGCAAAGGCAATGTCGTTGTCCAGTGCCAGCCGGTGCAGCTTTTCCAGGGTTATCGTTTTTGTTGGAAAGGTTTCCATCCGGGTTAAGTTTTTTCTATGATCATATTGGTTAACCGGCAAACCGATATTTTCTTGCCTTCTTCATTCAGAATAAGAATGTCCCACACATGTGTTCTGGTCCCTTTGTGCACCAGTGTAGCAGTGGCATTCACCCAGCCGTGGGTTGCCTGACCTACGTGATTGGCAGTCATCTGCATGCCTACTACATTATATTTTTGGTTGTCTACAATAGCAATGGACGCTGCACTTCCCACAGTTTCGGCTAATGCCAGACTGGCACCACCATGCAATATGCCCATGGGTTGTTTGGTTCGGTTATCTACCGGCATACGGGCTTTAAGAAAATCTTCCCCGGCTTCGGTAAATTCTATCCCCAGATGTTCGACCAGAGTGCTTTTGCAAAAGTCATTCAGTTCATTGATTAGTGTCATAGGTTAAAAGTTGATATGGGCAAAATTACAATTTTTGCCGCCAATATAAGTGCTATGCTGATGCTTTTAAGGAATAATATAAGAAAGAGATTGGTTTGTTATTATGCCTGCTTTGTTTTTCGCTTTTTTAATTAACATTCAAGGGGGTAAAATGTTTGCGATGGGGAATGCTGTTTTGTGAATATCCGGTTTCTTGCCATCGCTGTGCAAAGGCCATAGGAAAATAGGGATATAAAAAACACCCCATTGCAGCATTGGCCTTGATGGGGTGTTTTTTAGTAAGATGATACTTCCGGATTTCACCATAAAGAATCCGGAAAATGAAGTTTATTCCTTCACCTTGTTGGGTAGCTCAAGTCCATATCCTGACGTTTTGTCGTCGCGTTTTAGCAGGAAAGCAAAGAGCAATCCGAAAAAGCCAAGAACAGAGAACACCAGCATTGGGTTGGTATAATCGAGGGGTTTGATAACTTCTGCAGTGAAATTGCTGCTTGTTACTCCAAAGAAGTCCGGGTTGGCATAGGCTACACGACCTTGTCCCATGATAATTTCAAATTGTCCTGCAGGGTCAACATAAAAATTGGTGGATTCTTCCCATACAAGTTCTCCTTCGGGAGTATAAAGTTTTATAAAGCCACGATGGGTTTTTTCATACATCTCCTGATTCCCTTCAGGCAGCAGAGAAACAAAAACATCATTTTCATCGCGGTTAAAAGAGTCGTTGTAAACAACCACTTCATCTTCATTTTTAGGAGTTTTCGTAAGTTCTGCCCTGTAATCAACAGAATCATCCAGTTTGGAAAAGTTGACAGAAAGGATGGTTTCAGCCTTTCCGATTTCAATCTCAAACTGTCCCTGTTCGTCAGTGGTAACCTGATGACTTTCGTTCCATACAATATCTCCACTGATAATATCATCAAACACCACGGTGTTTACCAGAATTTCCTTGTTGGCCACCGGGCGATCCTTTCTGTCGAGATAGCTTCCCTGGTACTGCATGTTGTCCTGCTGAACGGTAGTAAACTGCTCTGCGTCAACTGCTGCACGGTAATTGGGGTTGGATGCGTCTACCACAAAACCGATGAGGTAGGGGAATACAAACAGTCCGATATTTTGCACCGAAAACATAAATCCATACGCGGTGCCCAGTTTCGCGGTGGGTACAATTTTGGTCACTGCAGGCCACATGGCAGCTGGCACCAGCGAGAAAGCGATTCCCAGCAAAACAATGGGTATGCGGGGTTCTATTTGCGTAAGGGCAAACATTAGGTGAGCAATAATCAGCAGCCCCGAACCCAGGTACATAATTGAAGCACTTCTGCCTTTATGATCCGTAAACCAGCCAAAAAGCGGTGTAAGAACCATAGTTCCGTAAAACAGGTAAGAGGTCACATCACCCGCCATTTGCCGGGCCATGGAGTACTTGTTCATAAGCAGGTCAGGTGCAAATTTCAGGAATGGAAATACGGCCGAGTAAAACGTTACACATAACAAGGTGATGTATATTACCGAGCGATTGGTTACCAGATCTTTGAGGTCGCTGAGTTTAAACTCATCTTCAGGATCTTTTACATCAATAGTAACCTGACGGTCAACCTTGGTGTCGATCAGCATATAAATAATAAAACCAAGCAAACCGATCCACAAGAGGAGTACACCAAAATAGATGGCTGTGGTCCATTCGGGATGAACCAGCCTCGGGGAAAGGGTAAATGCAAGGGCGGCACCCAGGCGGCCAATGGCCAGGTTAAGTCCCAGGGCAAGAGCAATTTCTTTGCCCTTAAACCACTTGACAATTACTTTGGAAAGTACGACAATACTTGTTTCTGCTCCCAACCCAAAAATAAAGAACCCAAAAATCATCAGTTTTAACTGGGGGGTATAAGCAGTAAGAAATGAATTGAGAAAATTATATCCAAACCCTCCGGAAAGGAAAGTAGATGATGCTGCATAAGCGGTCAACGCTCCACCAATTCCCATCAGGAAAATAAAAGAGAATCCTGTGATGCGAATTCCCATCCTGTCGAGAATTATCCCACCGATAATGGCCATGGCCAGGAAAACGTTGGGGAAAGCATAAGCCGACATTACCAGCCCGTAGTCGGATGCTGAAAAACCAAGATTGATACGGACCAAATCCTGAATTGGAGCCAGCAAATCATAAAAATAATAATTGGTGGCCATGATAAAACTCGCCAGAATCAAAACCCCCCAGCGTGCTGCGGGAATTTCAGTAAGTAATTTTTTAGCGCTCATTGTATTTGTTTTGATTTGTATTGATTGGGTTGATAAAAAGCAAAAGACGCTTTAACCAATTGTTAAGAGCGTCTTTGCAAGTATACTTATTTTTTTATAAAGTTTACGGCTTTGGAAATGACTTTGTCCAATCCGTCAGGATTTTTCCCTCCGGCGGTAGCAAAATGGGGTTGACCGCCACCGCCACCCTGGATTTCTTTGGCAAGCTCACGCACAATATTTCCGGCATGCAGACTTTTTTCTTTTACAAGATTGTCGGAAATCATAACCGTGATGCCCGGTTTGCCTTCTGCATGATGGCCCAGAACCAGGAATAGATTTTCCATTTGCTTTTTCATCTCAAAAGCCATGTCCTTGGCCATGGCAGAGTCGACCTCAAGTTTTACGGCAATGAAATTAATTCCATCCAACTGCTGAACCTTTTCTTTCAGCTCGCCAATCATATTCATGGCTTGTCCTTTCTGAAGCTCCTGAATTTGTTTGTTGAGTTTCTCATTTTCCTGTTGCAGCTGTTCAATGGCTTTGGTAGCATCTTTGGGGTTTCTGAGCATTTCGCGTATCTGATTCAGAACAGCAATTTCGTCATTTACAAAATCTTCTGCAAGCTTGCCCGTTACGGCTTCTATTCGCCTGATTCCGGCAGCAATAGCCCCTTCGGAGGTGATTTTAAACAGACCAATCTGGCCCGTGGCATGTACATGGGTTCCTCCGCACAGTTCTGCTGAATAATCGGCATCAAAAGCAATTACCCGTACTTTATCACCGTATTTCTCTCCGAATAGTGCCATGGCACCCATACCCTTTGCTTGTTCCATGCTGATGTCGCGGTGCTCTTCACGATGGATGTTGGCTCTGATACGTTCATTGACCAGATTTTCAATCTGGGTGATTTCCTCATCGGTTACTTTGGCAAAATGCGAAAAGTCAAAACGGAGTCTTTTTTCATCTACCAGTGATCCTTTTTGTTGAACATGGTCTCCCAGCACTTTTCTCAAGGCGGAATGCAGCAGGTGGGTGGCACTGTGATTATTTTCTGTGAGGCGGCGTTTGCGCTCATCTACGGTCGCAATGAGCTTTTCGGGCCATTTTGCCGGTATTTTGTCAAGTATATGAATGGAAAGGTTGTTCTCTTTCTGGGTGTCCAGGATATGCAATTTTACTTCGCCGGCTTCCAGTGTGCCGCGATCGCCTACCTGTCCGCCCGATTCAGCATAAAAAGGGGTTTGATCCAATACCAGCTGGTAAAGGGTTTTTCCTTTGGTGGTTACTTTTCTGTAGCGCAGGGGTTTCACTTCTGCCTGTAGGCTTTCATAACCCAGGAAAACAGTCTCAGAGGAACCTGAACTGAGTTCTACCCAGTCGTCGGTATCGACAACGGCAGCTGCCCGGCTTCTTTCTTTCTGTAGTTTCATTCCCTCTTCAAAGCCCTTCATGTCAACGTCATAGCCTTTTTCCCTGGCCATCAACTGGGTAAGATCAACCGGAAAACCATAGGTGTCAAACAATTCAAAAGCAAATTTTCCATCAACAGTTTTCTGGTCCGGATGGGTTTTGATGTAGTTTTCGAATTTCTGGATACCGGTAGCCAGTGTTTTCAGGAAGGTGCTTTCTTCCTCAGCAATTACCCGCATGATGAGATCTTTCTGTGCCGGCAGCTCCGGAAAGAATTGACCCATGTTTTCTACCATTACGGGTACCAGTTCATGCATAAAGGGTTCGCGGAAATCAAGGAATGTGTATCCGTAGCGAACGGCTCTGCGCAAAATGCGACGAATTACATAGCCCGCTTTGTTGTTGGACGGAAGCTCCCCATCGGCAATAGCAAAAGCCACGGCTCTGATGTGGTCGCTGATAACCCGCATGGCGATATCATCTTCCTGGTTTTTTCCATAAGTTTTGCCGGTTAATGCAGCAAGTTTCTGAATGTAGGGTTGAAAAACATCGGTGTCATAGTTGGACTGTTTGCCCTGCAATACCATGCAAAGCCTCTCGAAGCCCATCCCCGTATCAACGTGTTTTGCCTTCAGGGGCTGCAAACTACCATTGGAAAGTCTGTTGAACTGGATAAAAACAAGGTTCCATATTTCAATTACCTGGGGGTGGTCTTGATTCACCAAATCGCGCCCCGAAACCGCAGCTTTATCTTCCTTGTTGCGGATGTCAACGTGAACTTCCGAACAAGGTCCGCAAGGACCCGTGTCGCCCATTTCCCAGAAGTTGTCTTTTTTCGAACCGTATAAAATCCTTTCTTCCGGAACAAATTGTTTCCAGAATTCTTTGGCTTCCTCATCTGACTCCATTCTATCTTCCTTATCTCCACCAAAAACCGTTACGTAAAGGTTCTCTTTTGGAATGCCCAGAACCTCAGTCAGCAGTTCCCAGGCCCATTCAACGGCTTCTTTCTTGAAATAGTCGCCGAAGCTCCAGTTGCCCAGCATCTCAAACATGGTGTGATGGTACGTGTCATGGCCCACTTCGTCGAGATCGTTGTGCTTACCTGAAACCCTTAAGCATTTTTGCGTATTGGCAACGCGTTGATGTTTCGCCGGAACATTACCCAGAAAAATATCTTTAAACTGATTCATCCCTGCATTGGTAAACATGAGGGTTGGGTCATTTTTTACGACCATCGGGGCAGATGATTCTATAAAATGGCTTTTTGATTCAAAATAATCCAGAAAGGCTTGTCGTATTTGCTTAGAATTCATTGAAAATGAGTCGTTTTTTAGGTGTTTTGTTGTATAAATTTTAGTAAAATCACTGACAAAATTAAATTAATTTTATTTAGTTTTGTAACTAATTACTTTTATGCCACGTAAATAAAGGTGTGCCGGAGTAATTTATTAAGGTATGTTGGAGTAACATAACAATTTTCTTATGTCCGGGGAGGGCACAAAAAAGGATATAGAAAAGGATAAGCTAAACTTATGACAAAAATCAAATACCAATTTAACACCAAATCATTAGCTGTAGAGCCTGTCAGGGAAACACTCTGGGATAAAGCGAAAAGATTTCTTCGCATTGTATTGGCAGGTATGGTTTTTTCAGTTATCGTACTGAGTATCGGGTACACTTTTATGGAATCGCCCAAAGAGAGGATGCTGCAACGGGAAATAGATCAGTTTCAGGAAGTTTTTCAGGAAGTAAATGGTCAGCTGGAGCTTTTTGCCTCAGTGTTAGAAGATATTGAACACCGCGATGATCAAATTTACCGTGTGATATTTGAAGCAGAACCTTTATCCCGTACCGTAAGAGAAGCAGCATACGGAGGGGTTGACCGGTATGAGCAATTCGAAGGTTTTGACAACAGTGAGTTGATAGCTTCCACCATGAAAAGAGTGGATCAGCTTGCTCGTCAGTTGGTTGTTCAGTCCAAATCCTATGATGAAGTATTTGAAATGGCCAAAGACAAGGCCGATATGCTGGCATCTATTCCTGCCATTGTTCCCATAGAAAAAGGCACCCAGAGGCTGGTTTCGGGTTACGGAATGCGGATTCACCCTATTTATAAAACACTCAGAATGCACAGCGGTGTTGATTTTACTGCACCCAACGGAACGCCTATTTATTCCCCCGGTAATGGCGTTGTAAAAAAAGTTGAGCGCAACAGACATGGTTACGGACTGATGATTGTTATTGATCATGGCTATGGTTACGAAACCCTGTATGCCCACATGAGTAAGTTTGAAGTTAAGCGGGGTCAGCAGGTTAAAAGAGGAGAAGTGATTGGTTATGTTGGAAATACCGGAGTATCGACCGCTCCCCACCTGCATTATGAGGTAATGAGACATGGGAAGAAAGTAAACCCCGTTAATTACTTCTTCAACGACCTGTCGCCCGAAGAGTTTGAATACATTATTGAAGTGGCCTCAAGGGTTAATCAATCCTTGTCCTGATAGGTTTTCATTTTGATTGAGAAACTATAAAATATTGAAAAGCCCGGAAGTCCGGGCTTTTTTAGTTAGTGTATTTTATTTGGCACTACTACTAATTTAGGGGATAAGACTATATTTTGATAATAAATTAGATGCAGTTCGTCCGTTGACGGAAGACGGAAGAGAATCCACTTCGGTCTTCTGTCTCCGGTCTTCTGACTATACCAGTTGAATCAATGCAACTCGTATTTCTTTCCACTAAAAGTGCAGTAGAACATTTTATTTCATCGATTCTCTGCAGCGGAGATATCTTGTCTTTCAATGAGCCCATTGTCGTGAATTATGAGTTCCGAATCAGGAAAATCCTCGCGCAACAGTCTTTGTAACGAGCGCACTGCGCCATTATTTCTGTCTATAACGGGGTTTCCTCTGCCTATTTGTCTAACGGGTGTAACTTCTGCTCTGATAAATTTACCTTCTCTGTCTGTATATACTTTAATAATAGGTGCTATTCCGTTTTCGCCTCTCAGGTTGAAACGTGCATAGGTGCAAAAATTACCAAGACTGTAGGCTATAAACCGGTCCTTGTATAAATCTACTGAACGGGTAACATGCGGGCCATGCCCGAAGACAATGTCTGCTCCTGCATCAATAACTTCCCGGGCAAAACGACAAACGTTGCCCCGGTTTTCGCCATAATAGGTTTCTGTTTCACAGGTTACATTCTGATGGTCCGGGCCTTCTGCTCCTCCATGAAAGGATACAATCACGATGTCCGCATTTTGTTTCAGTTCTCTCACAATCTGCCGGGCATTATCATAATCATGTATGCTTACGGTACCCACATTGGGTGAAAAGGCAGCCATACCAAACTTTATCCCTTTTCTTTCCACAATGGTCATGGGATAATCCAGCGTACCTGCAAAGGCAATCCCTGCTTGCGAAAGGGTAGTCACAGTCGAATCGCGGCCTTCATGACCAAAATCCCCGGTGTGGTTGTTGGCAAGACTTACCATGTCAAAACCAGCTTCTACCAGGTTATCCACATATTTTTGCGGGGAGCGGAAAGCGTAACACAGATCAGGATTTTTGCATCGCTTTACCATACCCTCTCCGTCGAGCAATACACCTTCCAGATTCCCAAAGGTTAGTGTGGCATTTTGAAGGATAGGTTGCACAAGCGTCAGCAAGTCGCGGCCATGGTTGAGTGGCAGATACGAGTCGTCAGGAAAATTGGTTCCCATCATGATGTCACCCACACCTATTACTGTTACAATATCGTAGGTGAGCCACAAATCAGGTATGTCAGAGGGGCCGGGGCCGGAAGGGGTAATGATTTTCACTTCGGGAAGTATGAGGTGCACCTGCTTTCTTTCAGGAATATCAGATTTTTTTCTTCGCTGAGAAAAGGAATCAGAAAAAGTAAAGAAAAGCAGGATGACGAGGGTAAAGGCAAATTTTGTCTTCATGAGGGATAATTGCTTAAGAATCTGAGTGAGCAGTCGTTTTATTTCTGAATCAAAGTTACACCTTTTAGGCTAAACCATATCTTCGTGCCCCGGTCTGTCGATCCTGTTTTTTAATTATTAAGAATTCATGATGTATATGATTTAGTTTTTTTAATTTTACACGGAAGTCAGAAACAGGTTTGTTTTTGAAAAAAGTGTAGGTATGGAAAAAGAAGATAATGTAGCAAGAATTTATTATACCATCGGAGAAGTGGCTGCCATGTTCGAAGTGAATACTTCCTTGATTCGCTTCTGGGAAAAGGAGTTTGACATCATTCAGCCCAAAAAAAACAAAAAAGGAAACAGGCTTTTCACCCAGAAGGATGTGGATAATTTTCACCTTATTTACAACCTTGTAAAAGAGAGAGGTTACACGCTGAAAGGAGCAAAGGAGAAGCTAAGGAAAAACCCCGAGGACAGCACCCGTGATTACGAGCTCATCAAATCTTTGAATAAAATGGAAAATTTTCTGAGAGGGATTAAGAAGCACCTTGAATCGTGACGTTATTCAATTACTGTATTGCTCTTTTCTTCCAATTGTTGTTACCCATCCATGACAAAACAAGCGTTATTGTTACATAAAAAGGGTAAATAATGGCCATTGGCGGGTAAAGAAGCAGGAGTCTTTCGCGGGAAAGAAAGCTGGCTACCGACATGATCACAATTCCATCAATAATCAGTTTTACAATAAATATCCCAAGCAGGGTAGGGGCGAATGCAGGAACGACGATGGTCAGGATTCCCAGCAGCACAAGAAAAATATTCATTCCGGCAACCAGCGCTCCCGTTAACAAAGTAAAACCATCATCATATCGGGCAGATTTTCCTGCCCATCGCATTCTCTGGCTGAAGAAATCCCCCAGGGTTCTGGCAGGAGGTGTTACTACCAAAGCTGCTTTGTTTTTGACAAAATGAATCTTGTGAGGATGGCTCTTCTTCATGGCGTGCATGAGAAAAACATCATCTCCGGAAGCAAGTTTTGTGCCCTGTAAACGAGGAATGGCCTGCTCTCTGGCTTCTTTAGAAAATGCCATATTGGCTCCGTTGCACATTACAGGTCGCTTTATTCCTGCAGCACCCCCTGTCGCTCCTGTCAGGCTCATAAATTCAAGGGTTTGCATTTTAGAAAAAAGCCGGTTGGTTTTATCTTCAACAGATACAGGTCCTGTTACAAACATTGCATCACCTATTGCCAATGGCTGTGTAAGCACCCTGAGCCAGTTTTTACCCATATTGCAGTCAGCATCGGTGGCTGCAACAATATTTCCGTGTGCCTGTTTTATTGCCCTTTCCAGGGCCGCTTTCTTTCCTGCTGAATGCCCGGGTTGAGAAGTAATAAGGTGAAAGTTATTTTTTTCTGAAATGAAGCTGGCCACAAGTTCCGATGTTTTGTCCGTTGAAAAATCGTCGCTGATGATTACTTCATAGAGATCCTGAGGATAGTTTTGTGCCGAAAGATCGTTTAACAATGAAAGAATGTTGTCTTGCTCGTTGCGTACAGCTATAACTACGGATACAAAGCTTACCGGTTGAGTATCTGCCGCCCCCCTGGTTCTGGTTGCATTCCATCCTTTGACAAAAAGAGCCATAAGCAGGGTGTAGCCTGCTGCCAGTAACGTTCCGACAAGGATGACTGCAAGATACATTATTCTTTGTTTTTTGTGCTTCTTATTTCGGTGCTCAGCCCCAGCACTCCTCCGGCCAAAGCCGGCAGGGCAAGGTTTATGGCCCAAAGCAGGGTGGTAGCCGCCAGCACAGGCATCTCGAAAATCGTGGATTCAGAAGGCGTGAAATAAAGACCAAAAACCAGCACAGCCACAGAACCCCTAACGCCAAGCTCCCAGATGGCAGACAAAGGGATGAGCGTCATGATAAGATAAATCATGGCAATGAGGCTGATGGCTGTAAAAAAAGGGATTTGCAGGCCAAAAATCTTAAGAAGCAGGTAAAACTGAATGCAGAAAATACTGTAGCGTAGCGCACTTAAACCGATTTGGGCAAACATATCTTTGGGAGAAAGAAGGCTGAAAACCCTCAGACTGCCTGATATCTTTCCTCTGATGGTGTTTCTGTTGCTTTGGGTTGTTCGGGCAATGACCGGAAGCAGGAAAACTAAACCTCCTATGGTTATCCCTCCGAATATTCCTGCACGCAGAAACCAGGAGAGACTTGCCATTTTCGGTGCCATGTGAATGAAATTCAACTGCAATTGCGGTAGCATAACAGTAACAGCAAGTGCACCTGCCACCAGGGTAATAAAAAGCTGGCTGAGACTCCCTGCGGTGTTGAGCAGTAAACCGGGAAGCCTGTTACCGGGCTGAAGCCAGTAAACCCTGCCGGCAAATTCACCCGATCGTTTGGGCGTTATCATGCCCAGGCTGATGCCATAAAGAATAGCATAAACAGACTTCTGCCATGTCTGGACTTCTACTTTTGCACTGAGAAGCTTCCATTTCAATGCTTCTAACCCCCAGTTGAAAGGCATCAGCAAAATTACAAACGCCAAAATAATAAGGTTTGCAATCGATAGGTTTAACGTTGATTTCCAGATGATCCACTCTTTGCCACTGATGCCTGCAAGGGTATAAATAAGGAAAGAAACCGCTGCCAGTGCAATGATAATCCTTATCAGGGGCAGGAAATTTTTGTGTACATTTGCCCCTAATGGAATGCTGTTAGTAATCAGGCGCATAAATATTTTATAGTGACAGAGAAAATTATTTTAGGTATTGACCCGGGTACCAACAATATGGGGCTGGGTGTTATCGAGGTCAAAGGTAGTAAAATTGAAATTATTACCATGGACATCCTTAAACTCGACAAGCTCAAAGGGCATCCGCTGAAGCTGAAGAAAATTTTTGAAACGACCCTGCGCACCATCGACCATTTCCATCCCGATGAACTGGCCATTGAGAGTCCCTTCTACGGCAAAAATATTCAATCTATGCTTAAGCTGGGCAGAGCGCAGGGAGTAGCCATTGCCGCCGCTTTATACAGAGATATCCCTGTATTTGAATATTCACCCCGCAAAATAAAACAATCCATCACCGGAAAAGGAGGAGCCTCCAAGGAGCAGGTGGCCGGATTACTGGCCGGTATGCTTTCCATGAAGGCTATCCCTGAATATCTTGATATCACTGATGCCCTGGCTGTTGCAGTTTGTCATCATTTCCAGGGGAAAGGACAGGTGGGGGACGATGCTACTACCTTCAGCGGCTGGAAGGCATTTGTCAGTCAAAATCCCCACCGGGTAAAGAAATAAGACTACATTTTAGACGCTATGCGTTCGGCAATCATTTTAAATTCTTCCTCACTGAGTTTGAGCTTGGGCTTTTTGAAATCAATATCGTAAATGCTGTTGATGGGCACAAGATGTATGTGCGCGTGTGCTACTTCAAGGCCTAGAACAGCAATCCCTACTTTCTCACACTGGATACTTTTCTTGATAGAAATGGCCACCTTCTTGGCAAAAAGAAAGAGCCCCTGATATTCCTCATCTTCAATATCAAAAATATAATCCTTTTCTTTTTTGGGGATAACCAGCGTATGGCCCTTGGCAAGAGGGTTAATATCAAGAAAGGCAAGAAAGTTATCGTCTTCGGCAACTTTATAGGCAGGAATATCTCCTGCAACTATCTTTGAAAAAATGGTTGACATGGCGGAAAATGGTTTGGTGAAATAAATAATAAAAGAACCCTAAAATTAAACAAAAAGCCGGCAGTTAAGAAAGAGCCGGCTTAAAAAAATCTTTTTTGAATAATATGGTTATCTTCCTACATCCAGAATTTCGAAAGTAAGCAATCCAGCGGGTACCTGTATATCGACTTTATCTCCGGTTTGTTTGCCAAGCAGTCCTTTGGCTATGGGGCTGCTGACGGAAATCTTTCCGGATTTTATATCTGCTTCGTTTTCGGGCACAAGAGTATAGGTCATGGATGCATTATTCTTGAGGTTTTTAAGTTTCACCCTGGAAAGTATAGAAATCTTTGACACATCCAGTTGTGATTCATCAATTACGCGTGCATTGCTCAGGGTATTTTCCAGCTTGGAAATCTTCAGCTCCAGCATACCCTGCGCGTTTTTGGCCGCATCGTATTCGGCATTTTCTGAAAGGTCGCCCTTTTCCCTTGCTTCTGCAATTTGTTGTGAGATCGCGGGTCTTTCTACTGACTTGAGTTGCTCAAGTTCTTCCTTTAATTTGTCGAGACCTTCTTTCGTAAAGTATTTAACCTCGTTCATGATTGTAATAATTATTGTTTAACATTGTCCCTGCATCTATTTCTGTTAAGAAACTTATGCCAGATGAAAAGGGAACAAAAACTTGTTTGTAATTAAATGTGAAAGATTGTGATTTTTGTTGGCCCTCCGGAGGGGTTAAATGCATTTGGCAAAGTTGGCTTCGTGCCTGAGTAGTTTTGCAGAAACTTTATCGCCTTGTTTTGAGTTTTAAAAGTACTCAGCATTTTTTCCGGGTCCTGGAGTATTTTGGGAGGCAGGCCTGCCACATAAACATACCCCTGGGCGAAATGTTGATTCGACCGATGAATATTTAGGTTTATGTATTTGCCTGCAGTCATTGTGAATGATTATTATCTTTTAAAAAATATAAAAAAAAACAGCTGGCAGCCTGTATATGCTTTAACAACAAACTGACAACTTGTAAAAAAACGACCATTCCTGAATGGGAAGGAGCCGATATCCGGAAAACCCGTGGTAAAAAAATGCAAACGTTTTTACCCGTTTGCATGAGCAAATATAAGTCTTTTTTTAATGATTGTCAAAAAACAAAGGGAAAAAGAATAATTATACAAACAATTTATTAAAGATTGTTTTTTATCGACAAAAATCAGGAATATTTTCTGTTGATAATTTCCGAATAGATAATGGCCTTTCTTACGTCAAATTCAAATTCATCAACGGGTATTACCGCTTCATCCAGTTCAACTACATCAATTTTTGCATCTTCCTCAAGGATTTTTTGTTCCCTTTCCTGGTGTTTTTTTATCAGGTCTTCCAGTGTTTCGACTTTTCCCTCGGCAGTAAATTCAAAATCATCCTCAATGGCTTGCACGCCTTCAAATTTTTCTACCTCTTCGGCCTTTTGTTCGCCACCGAACCTGTAATCACTACTCTTGCCATCATCGTAACTGCGCTCTTCGGTGTAAGCAGGCTGGGGAGCTCTTTGTGGTGCAGACTCCTGCTGGGGTTGTTCTTTTGTTTTGGGAGAATCTGAACCGAAGAAATCGTCCAAAAGATCTTCAAATTCACTCTCTTTCTTGCTGGTAGGCTCTTCTCTTTCGATGGGTTGCGGTTGGGATCGATGGGGTTGAGGTTGTTCCTGCGCTTGTTTCTTTTTCTTTTTCCCACCGATTACACTAATTACAAGCCAAACGATAGCCAATATGATGTATAAAAAATCTTCCATAATGCAAATGTTTTTCTAATGGGCTGAACTGTTACCGTCTTCTGAAAATAGCATTGTACCATCTGACATAAAACGGTGGTTTTCTATGTTTGTTTAATCTTTCGCTCCTTTTGCGTGTCTCTTTCATTCTTTTGCGGGTGTCTTTGCTTTGTGATTTTACATGCTTTTCTTTTGCCCGCTGCATGGCTTTCTCCCCCTCTATGCGGCGCTTCTCCGCTTTTCGTTCTGTCTGTCGTTCAGCTCTCGCTGCTTTGTATTGGGGCCCACATGAACTCAAAGGCAGAAGCAAAATTAATGCAATTACTGTATAATACCTGAAAGATTTTATTCCTGGCATTGGTCTTGTGTTTTATGGCTGTGCATTAGCTGAGCACAAAGTTAAAAAAATCACTGTATCTTTGCATCTAAACAACGAAATGGTTATGGGTTTATTTTCCAGCTATATAAAAAGGATTGCTCTCCTTTCTCTTTTTGTCCTGATTGTATCGGGGTGTTCCAAAGATGATAAGC
The DNA here is from genome assembly GCA_011390575.1 of Sphingobacteriia bacterium. Classification (GTDB taxonomy): domain Bacteria; phylum Bacteroidota; class Bacteroidia; order Bacteroidales; family UBA7960; genus SKVR01. The sequence goes on along the minus strand of JAABSE010000030.1, from coordinate 25,924 downwards.
ATCCTGTCCCACTAGTTCCGGTGGAGTTTCGTATCAATACCGAATTTCAGTACATTGAGCTGAATAGTATTGGTGGTTGGGTGAATGTGTATGGTGGTTTTGGAGGGATTGTTATATACCGGTTGTCGGTGGATGAGTTTACGGCTTTCGACAGGGCATGTCCCGTTCATCCCTATGATCAGGACGCACGGATCGTAGTTGAGGATCCTCCCATTGCCAAATGCAATGTATGCGAATCTACTTATCTTCTGCTCGATGGTTCGCCTGTTTCGGGTCCTGCACGACATCCCCTGCGCCAATACAGAACCGTTTACAACGAGCCATACCTTTATGTTTCCAATTATTAGGAATCAGGAAGGAGAAGGTTTTTTAGAATTTTTTTCTCAGATATAAAAAACGCTACCAGGAAATTAATCCCGATAGCGTTTTTTTTATTGTTTCAAGTTTAATAGCTGAATATCACTGAGGGAAAATCAGCTCCTATCCAATTCAGGCTTTAGTATCTGTAGTGGTCAGGTTTGTAAGGTCCACTATTTTTGACTCCTATGTATTCTGCCTGCTCAGGAGAAAGTTTGGTGAGTTTTACGCCTATTTTCTCCAGGTGCAGACGGGCTACCTCTTCGTCCAGATGCTTGGGCAAGCGGTAGACTCCCACCTCGTAGTTGTTTTTCCAAAGTTCTATTTGCGCAACCACCTGGTTGGTAAATGAATTACTCATTACAAAAGAGGGGTGACCGGTAGCACAGCCAAGGTTTACCAGGCGTCCTTCTGCCAGCATGAAAATCTCATGGCCCTCAGGGAAAACGTATTTATCTACCTGGGGTTTAATATTCAGCTTCTGAACGCCTGGGGTAGCATCAAGCTGATCTACCTGGATTTCATTGTCGAAGTGGCCGATGTTGCAAACAATGGCTTGATCTTTCATTTGCTTCATGTGCTCAACGGTAAGAACATCTTTGTTTCCGGTAGCGGTTACAAAAATATTTCCTTCATCCAGAGCGTCTTCTACGGTTTTAACTTCAAAACCTTCCATGGCAGCCTGCAGGGCACAAATGGGGTCAATTTCGGTAACAATTACACGGGCACCATAGCCGCGCATACTGTTGGCGCAACCTTTACCCACATCTCCATATCCGCAAACAACTACTACTTTACCGGCAATCATTACGTCGGTAGCTCTTTTGATACCATCGGCCAGTGACTCGCGGCATCCGTAAAGGTTGTCGAATTTCGATTTGGTAACCGAGTCGTTTACATTGATGGCAGGAACCAGCAATTCCCCTCTTTCCATCATCTGGTAAAGGCGGTGCACACCTGTAGTGGTTTCTTCAGAAACACCTTTCCAGTCTTTCACCATACGGTGCCATTTCTGGTTGTCATTTTCCAGGGTCTTTTTGAGAAGTTTCAGGATTTCAGCCTCTTCGCGGCTTCCGGGAGTTTTTTCAATGGAGGAAGCATCTTTTTCTGCCTTGTATCCCATGTGAAGAAGCAAAGTGGCATCACCACCATCATCCACAATCAGTTGAGGACCTTCTCCGTTGGGGAATGTAAGAGCCTGATCAGTACACCACCAGTATTCTTCGAGCGTTTCGCCTTTCCAGGCAAATACAGGAATGCCTCTTTTGGCAATGGCTGCAGCAGCATGGTCCTGTGTAGAAAATATATTGCAGCTGGCCCAGCGTACGTTAGCACCCAATTCTACCAGGGTTTCAATGAGTACAGCGGTTTGTACGGTCATGTGCAGCGAACCCATAATCCTGACATCTTTCAGTGGTTTCTCTTTTCCGTATTTTTCGCGCAATGACATCAAGCCGGGCATTTCCTTTTCGGCGATCTCAATTTCTTTGCGGCCAAACTCTGCTAATGAGAGGTCTGCCACTTTATAAGCAAGTTGATTATCCGTGATAACTTTTTCCATTCTGTTTATTCATTTAATTTTTATAATTTTGCAAATGTAACACTTATAAGGTTAAGTGAAAAATGCCTGACAAGCTATATTAATACAAATTCAATTACGCATAGGTTCAAAAGCGTTGACAAAATTTTCAATCTTCTGTTTTAGATTGGTCAATTTGGTTTCGCTGTTATGTTGTCCCCTAAAAGTAAGAGAATGAGTCTGTATCTGAAAAAAAACATCGAAGATGCCTCTATTGGCGTCTGGGAGATAAAAGAGAGCGTTGAAGAGTTGTATGAGCAACTTACCTTATCTCCGGAAGAAGAGAGAGTTTTTTCTTCTCTCAAAACGCCGACCCGTAAGCAGCACTGGTTGGGCTATCGCATGATATTGCCCTACCTGGTGAGAGAGCACGAGTTGAGCGCCATTACATACGATACCTATGGAAAACCCTTCCTGAACAATGGTGTAAGACACATCTCCGTTTCTCATTCCGGGAAATATTCTGCGCTTATAGCGAGCCCGGTGCATTCGGTGGGTATCGATGTTGAAAGGATTGACACCAAAATAGAACGGATCAGCCATAAATTTCTCACCGAACAGGAGTTGTCTGAAGTGAGCAGGGATCTTTCCGTTGAAGCCCTTTATGTAATGTGGGCAGCCAAAGAAACCCTCTACAAACTCCACGGACGAAGAGATATATTGTTTAAGGATCATATATATATCGCTCCGTTTGTTCCTCAGAATGAGGGTTTGGTGTATGGAACCATCAATGCAGGTGACGGTGAAAAGGTATATGCTGTGCAATATCAGCGATTCGAAGATTATATTCTTTCGTATGCCATTGATCGCAGCCGTTTTTCTTATCTTTGATTGGTGCTATTAATCATCGTCTAATCCAATTTCCTGTTTCATGCCCGATTTGATCTATTCAGCAATTAAAACTGCCGCCCAAAGGCAGATAAGGCAACTGGCCGTGTTGATAGATCCCGATAAGATGGATGCAGAGAGACTTCCCGATTTGGCTGAATTGCTCAATATCAACAAAGTAGATTACGTGTTTGTGGGGGGAAGTCTGATGACCGGCAGTTTTTTCAATGATTGCACCCAGTGGCTTAAAGAGCATGTAGAAGCACCGGTAGTGTTATTCCCCGGCAGTTCACTTCAGGTTAACCCTGCTGCCGATGCTTTACTGCTGTTAAGCCTTATTTCTGGAAGAAATCCTGAATTGCTTATCGGAAGCCATGTGGTTGCTGCCCCTATGCTGAAATCATCCGGTCTGGAAATCATTTCCACAGGTTATATGCTGATTGAAAGCGGAAAGCTTACTTCTGTTGTATACATGAGCAATACTACTCCCATCCCATCCGACAAACCCGATATTGCCTTATGTACTGCCATGGCAGGAGAGATGCTTGGCATGAAACTTATTTATCTGGATGCCGGAAGCGGCGCGGGCAGGCCTGTGCCGGCATCTACCATCAGGAGCGTAAAAAAAAACATTTCTGTACCCTTGATAGTAGGGGGTGGGATACGCTGTACTGCTTCTGCGGCCGCAGCATGGCAGGCCGGGGCCGATGTGGTGGTGGTTGGCAATGCCCTGGAAAAAGACCCTTTATTCCTCGACGAGTTGTGCCGGGAGAGAGATTTGGCCAACAAGGTAAGGGTATAAATTGGGTTTGCCTTGTTCGTATTTTACACCTGCGATTTTAACCATTCAATTTCTTCCTTCCATTTGTCCGGCTCAGGGGTCTCCAGAATGATGGGGATGTTATTCAGCCTTGGGTCTTTCATTAACCGCGAAAAGGTTTCTGCTCCCATTAATCCTTCGCCAATACTGGCATGGCGATCCACTTTGCTCCCCAGTTCTTTTTTGGCGTCATTGAGGTGAATCCCTTTGAGGTATTTCAATCCCACAATCTCATCAAAATCTTTCCAGACTTCTTCATATCCTTTTTCTGAAGCAAAATCGTAACCGGCAGCCCATCCGTGACAGGTATCAATACACACAGCCACCCTCGATTTGTCGTCAACCAGTTCGATAATCCTGGCCAGGTGTTCAAAACGATACCCCATGTTGCTGCCCTGTCCTGCCGTATTTTCAATGACGGCTGTCACCCCTTTGGTTTTGTCCAGAGCCATGTTTACCGATTCGGCAATGCGTTGCAGGCACTCATCTTCGGAAATCTTTTTTAAATGGCTACCCGGGTGAAAATTGAGCAGGGTGATCCCCAGTTGCTCACATCTTTGCATCTCATCCAGAAAAGCCTTTCGTGATTTGTTGAGCCCTTCCTCTTCGGGGTGCCCCAGGTTGATCAGGTAACTGTCGTGGGGAAGTATCTGGTTGGGAGTGTAACCATGCTTTTGGCAATTGGTTTTGAAATTCTCGATGTTTTCATCGGTGAGGGACTTGGCGAACCATTGTTTCTGGTTTTTGGTAAACAGGGCAAAAGCCGTTGCTCCTATTGCTGCTGCATTAACGGGGGCGTTTTCTACCCCTCCGGCTGCACTTACGTGGGCGCCAATGTATTTGTTGTTTTGCATAATGGGCATAAGTTTTTACGTATTCAATAAGGCAACATCAGAATATGGATTTGGTTTAATCTTCGGCATTTTTTTCTTCCGGTGATGTGACATATTACTGATAGGAGACAAGAATAATGGCAGAGGATTCCCTTATGGGATAATTGTGACGGTTCACTAAATCAATGTAATGGATGATGATGTGAATGGGATTTCTGTCCAGACAAGACTTGGAGACTTAACCTTACTCACCTTTTAGCTAACAGTGAGGGTATGACTACAGTTCATGGCTTCACTAATAATTGCAGTACAGGATATTTCCAACAAAAAAGCTATATTTGAATTATGAAAAACTCCAGAAACTGGTTTTTTGTAATCACAATGGCTTGGTTGCTCGCCTATATAGCTATTTTTTTCAACTACTCGAATAGGCTGATTGAAAATGAGTGGGTATTAATTGGCTATATCGTTTTGTGTATTGTTGGGATTGTATTTATGTATCGATTGAAAAAAACAAAGCGGAGTCGAAAAAAAAGCTGATACCAGTTTTTGTGGTAGAACAGTTATCGTGCAGTGATTGAGCTTTTATCAAGTCACAGCATAGAGTCCACCAAACTCACCTTTCAGAGCGCAGTGAGGGTATGACTACAGTTCATGTTCTCACTAAAAAAATATCCCCGGAAAATCATTTCCCGGGGATAATTTTCATTGCCACTTAATTTTATTCAAATCATTCCGGACGGCGATACCTTACAGGTGGTTCGGGATCGGATGGATGTTCAATGGCTTCTGTTTCCAAAAGTTTCAGGGCTTCCTCCACAGCTCTTTCCAACTGTGGGTCGCGGCCCTGAATGAGTTCGCGGGGTGTTTGTTCTACCTTGATGTCGGGTGCTACACCCTCTGCTTCCACAGCCCATTCACCATCGGTATCAAAGAAACCACCCCTGGGGGCCATCATACGGCCACCGTCGATAAATGACGGGGTATCCCAGATTCCTACCAGTCCGCCCCAGGTAGTAGTGCCAATGATGGGGCCAATGTCTGATTTGCGGAACATGTAAGGCAACAGGTCGCCACCTGATCCTGCACGCTCGTTGATAACCAACACCTTAGGTCCCCATATGCCTGCCATAGGAGTGGTAAAGGGTTTACGGTCAGCAGCTTTTGAATTGAAATATCCCTGCAATTCTCTGTTCATCACATCTATCATGTAGTCGGCAGCCGAGCCACCTCCATTGTTGCGTTCGTCAATTACGGCTCCCCGCTTGTTTTGCTGGGCAAAGTAATACCGGTTAAAGAACTGGTAACCCAAACCACTGGTGTTGGGTACATACACATAAGCCAACTGACCATCGGACAGTTCATCTACTTTTCTGCGGTTTTCTTCTACCCAGTGCATCATCCTTAGCTGGTTTTCATTGGCCACTGGAACAATCGTAACCATCCTGGAGCCTTCAGTTTCCGGACGACTGTTTACTTTGAGGCGGGTCTGCCGGTTGGCGGTGGCTTCAAAGTATTGGTAAATATTTTCGGTGTCATCCACCGCTACCCCGTTTACTTCCAGCAGGTAATCACCTTCATTTACATTAATACCAGGTTGTGAAAGAGGGGCTTTCAGGCCGGGGTTCCAGTCTTCTCCGGTATAAATCTTTTTGATCCGGAAATACCCGTTTTCTACCTCATAGTCAGCACCCAGCAATCCTACAGGGATGCGCTCCACTTCGGGCAGGTCACCCCCGAAGACATAGGAATGGCCCACTGCCACTTCACCACCCATTATTTCAACCACATAATTCAAATCTCGGCGATGATTTACATGGTCCACCCAGGGGCGATACCAGTCATATATGTCATCCCAGGGCGCACCATGGATGTTGTCCACGTAAAGGAAGTCGCGCTGTAAACGCCATCCTTCACGAAAAATCTGTTTCCATTCCTCTTTGGGTTCAATGCGCATACGCATATTGTCGATGGAAGCCAGTTTCCCGTCACCGGGCTTGTGTTCTTTCCCTGATGTTTCCACGATACCCCAGTTGGAACCACTGCGGTACAGCAGCGACTTGCGGTCGTGTGAAACTTCTGCCTCGTTCACATTGTCCATGAATGTTTCAGATTTCTGCTTCTTGAAATCATAGCGGTGAAGCTTCTGTCCGGGTTGATTGGGGATGTTTTCAAAGTAAAATACATTGTTTTCAGGTCCGGCCAGCAAACCCGGATAGTTCCTCAGAGGGATGTCTGCCGCTACAATTCTTTGCATAAGTCCTTCGGTATCAATTTGTACGGTGACTTCATCGGATTTAGAATCATCGTTTTTCTCTTCTTCCTTTCCATTTTCTTCACTCTTCTCCTCATCGCTTTCGGGGAGCAGGGGAGAGGCATCTTCCTTACTCAGCACTACCAGGTAAAGGGCACGGTTTACCGGCTGGTTATAGGAACTCATGTCGAGCCAGCCGGTGTTCAAACCGTAATCTGTGCTGGCCAGGAAATACAGGTATTTGCCTGATGCATCCCATACAGGTGTGATTGCATCGGCCATGCCATCGGTAACCTGAATGCGCTGTCCGGTTTCCACATTGTACACCACAATGGCTTTGAAAAGATTTTCAAGCGTGTGGGCATAGGCTATCCATTTGCTGTCGGGCGACCATACAGGGTTCATGGTGCGCTGGGGTCTTACAAACCGATCCGTATCTACCAGCGTGACTTCGCCGCTGTCGATATCCACAAAGTAAAGGTTGAGATGTGTATCTGTATAGCTGATGTATTTGCCATCGGGCGACCAAGCAGGTCTGAAAAAATAAGAAGGTTCAGGTAAGTTTATTATTCTTGGGGTGTTCATTCCATCCTGGCTGCCTATCATCAATTGATATTCACCACTTTCATCAGAGAACCAGGCAATCTGGCTGCCATCGGGCGACCAGATGGGGAATCTGTCAGCAGCACCACTGGTGCCTGTAATATTGCGCCAGTCGCCCTGTTCTTTGGGTACGGTGAAGATGTCGCCCCGATATTCGAACAAGGCGCGTTGTCCGGTGGGTGACAGGGAAGCATTTTGCAACCTGTTGGGTTTAACGTCTTCCCATCTGTGACGTGACTGAGGGAAATCGGCCCTTACATGGATGGTGAGCTTGCGGCTTTCATTCGTTTCAGGCTCAAGGATATGAAGGCTTCCGCCTTGCTCGTAAACAATAACACCCGCTCCGGCACTGAGGTTTTTTACATCAAAATCCGAATGGAAGGTTTCTTGTTTTAACTCTTCGGTAGCCGGGTCAAAAGACCATATATTGGAGGCATAATCCCTTTCTGACAAGAAATATACTACATTGCCCAGCCAGATGGGGCTCATGTGGCGTTCATCATCGGTTTGCGGGGTAGTAGTCAATGAATAATCTTCCATATCCAGTATCCAGATGGGCTTTGCCTGGCCGGCACGGTAGTTTCTCCACTCAGGGTCAACAAATCCTACTTCCTGGTAGGCAATGTAGTTTTCATCAGGAGAGATTTGTCCGCTTGCAGCCCTGGGAACAGGAAGGGCAGTAGGCATGCCACCGTCCTTATGTATTGTATAAAACTTAGATTCCATGGTAGGTCTTCCTTCCCTTGCAGAAACAAACAACACATGGTTTCCGTCGGGCGTCCATCCCATCACCTGGTCGTTGCCGGGATGCCAGGTGAGGCGTTTGGGCTGTCCGCCCCTGGCCGGCATTACATAAACATCAGTATTTCCGTCATACTCTGCTGTGAAAGCCAGCAGGCTGCCATCAGGAGAGAAATGGGGGTTGGTTTCGGCACCGTCGTTGCTGGTCAGTCGCCGTGCGTCGCCTCCAATGCGGGGTGCCTCCCACAAATCGTTGGCATACACAAACACTACGTGGCTCTCATTGACCGTAGGTTGGCGCAACAATAATGTCCCTTCGGCATGCGCATGGAATTGCAGCATACCCGAAAGGAGCATGGCTAAAAGGAGTAAAATCTTTTTCATGGGTGATATTTTTTTAATTTTAGTGATAAAAGATTGAAATTAACACGATAAAGGTATAGATTTTTTCCTGTGAGAAAGAAACCGATTACAGTTTGTAAGCGTTTTTAAAGGCAGAGAAAGAAGCTTAAGATCCTGTCTGTCAAATTCCTGAAAAGGCATTGTCTTTTTCACTTCTCCCACCATCTCAAAAATGCCGAATAAACAATAATGAAAAGAGTAACAAAAACACTCACAACAGCAGAGGGTAGAGCAATCATGGGTTCGCCCTGGAAAAAGGTGAATGCCGCCACGGCAGAGAAGGCGCTGCTTTTGGTCGTCATCATAAGCGTACTGCTGATGATCATGCCGCGGTTGGCACCGCTTCTGGCCATGATAATATGGTAGAGAAATCCCAACAGGTACATGGAAATGAGCAAGATTACCGACATGATGAGCACTACCCCAGGTTCGGAAAAAAACACACTGCTGCTCATACCCATGATAGGGGTAATTACCAGGAAAAAGCCCCATTTGATGACCGTATCACGGTACTTTTCAACTGTTGGCAATACTTTTGGATGGCGCAGGAAACGACTTATGATCAATGGAATAATGATGAGCTGTACCATGATGTTGAAAATCTTCAAGGGATTGATCAGGGAATCTCCCAGGAAAATCCAGAGAATAATCGGGGTGAGGACCATAGCAATGAAATGGAGTCCGAAAACCCCGGTTACACTGAAGTTATTGTCTCCCCTTAGCATGGCGGCAAAGGGAATGACCGAAGGGCCGGGAGGTGCCGCAGCCACCAGGATAAATCCTACGTAGTAAGGAAAGTAATGGTGCTGGGGATCATTAGTGAAAAACAACCACGACAATCCAATCAGGACCAGTCCAAAAAGCACAAAATTCAAAAAAGTAGACCAGGCCAACGGATACAAGGCATTTTTAACGGGTATCCAGCTTTTGAAACTGAAACCGGTGGTAGCAAACACCATCACAAAGGCAAGGGTGAAAACGGATATCTCAGCGAGCGGGCGGGTGTGCTCGCCCAGAATAAGGCCCACTACCAGGGCCAGTGATAAAACAAAATCGCGGTGATTGAGGATGGATAAAAGTTTTTGCATGTATTGAGATAAAATATTTCCCGAAATTAAGAAAAAAAGATGTGCCGGATACAATTCGCAAAACAAACATAACTTTGCAGTGCATTGTTTGAATTTTTGATGGTTCTAATGTCCTTTATAAGTTATGCATATTTTTTATACCGAAAACCCTGCTGCCAATATCGTACAACTCTCGCCGGAAGAATCTCACCATTGTGCCAAAGTACTGCGGCTGAAGCCAGGACAGGAGATAGGTTTCGTGGATGGCTCGGGAGGAATGGGTGAGGCCGTGCTGCTGGAGGTGAGTTCAAAAAATACCGTGGCATCGGTTAAAGAAAAACGGATGCAGCCGGCTCGTCCTTTTCGCTTACATATAGCTGTGGCGCCCACCAAAAGTATTGATCGTTTTGAATGGTTTTTGGAAAAAGCCACCGAGTGCGGCATTGAGGAGATTACGCCCATTATATGCGCTCAGTCAGAACGCTTGATTATAAAACCCGAACGGCTGAAGAAAATCCTGGTGGCTGCCATGAAGCAGTCGCAACGGGCATGGCTTCCGGTGCTGAATGAAGCAGTTAAGTTCAGGGATTTTATGAAAACCATTGACGGTGCTACCCCGGGCTATATAGCGCATTGTGCAGCCGGACAGAAAGTGCCTTTGCGGGAAATTTACAGTGCAGGTTCCGATGCATTGATCCTTATCGGACCCGAGGGTGATTTCAATGAGGAGGAGGTTCGGTTGGCCATGGACAAAGGGCTACAAGCAATATCGTTGGGTGAAAATCGTTTACGTACAGAAACCGCCGCGTTGGTGGCGTGTATGGGGGTGAGCTTTTTGAATGGAGAGATTTGATTTTTATAAATATAGTAAGTTGTTATATGATAAACAGGATTTTGTTTTTGTCGATATTGCTGATATGTTCTTTGCATATCCAGTCCCAGAACTTTCAAATCGCAACCCTGCAATACCGCGGGGGTGGCGACTGGTACTCCAACCCCACGGCATTGCCCAACCTGGTGGAGTTTGCCAACCGTGAAACCGGCACTACCATCAGCACCGACATTGCTACTGTTGAGGTGGGCAGCCAGAATCTGTTTAATTATCCATTTGTATATATGACCGGCCATGGCAACCTGGTTTTCTCTGCTCAGGAAGCGCAGAACCTGCGCAACTACCTGCTGGGAGGTGGTTTTTTGCATGTGGATGATAATTACGGACTGGATCCTTTCTTCCGGCGCGAAATTGCCAAGGTATTTCCCGACAAGGAACTGGTGGAATTGCCCTGGTCGCATCCCGTTTATCAGCAGAAATTTTCCTTCCCTGAAGGGCCACCCAAGATTCACGAGCACGACGGCAAACCCCCGCAAGGGTTTGGAATTTTTCATGAAGGCAGACTTGTTTTGTACTATACCTACGAAGCAGACCTGGGCAATGGCTGGGAAGATCCTATCGTGCACGGCAACACCGAAGAAGTGCGCCTGAAAGCCCTGCGCATGGGGGCCAATTTGCTGCAATTTGTTTTCAACAGGGAATAGTTGTTATAACTATTACTGCATAATGTTTTTAATTGGCTGAGACCTTCACTGTTTTATTCACCTGATTTTATCTGTCATCTTTTATTTTCTCACAATCTGATTCACTATCTGTTTTGTCAGCTTTTTTTCAGATATTTGCCCATAATTCCAAAAGAGTTAAATTCTTTGGCGGTTTTCTGCCGGAAGCTTGAAATGTTTTAATATAATGGCAAAGAGAAGCAAACTGGACGAATTCCTGATTTGGCGTAGTAAGTATCTTGACGACAGGCATTTTATCCTGGTTTTAAGTGTGATAATTGGTATTGTGGCTGCCATGGCAGCAGTAATCCTTAAAACCAGTGTGCATTACGTAGAGGCATGGGTAAGAAGTATACGTCCTTCCGAAAACTGGCTGATGCTCATATTTCCGGTTATTGGTATTTTACTTACCGTGTTATATGTTCGCACTTTTGTAAAAGACAACATCGGCCATGGGGTTACACGTATTTTGTATGCCATATCACGCAACAAGGCTGTTATGAAAGCTCACAACATGTGGTCGTCCATGATTGCCTGTACAATTACTGCAGGTTTTGGAGGCTCTGTGGGAATGGAGGCACCCATTGTGGCCACCGGGGCAGCCATTGGCAGCAATGTGGCGCAAAAGAGCAAGCTGGGGTTCAGGCGTACCACCCTTTTGGTGGGTTGCGGTGCTGCTGCCGCCATTGCTGCTATTTTTAAGGCTCCCATTGCGGGTCTTATCTTTGCCCTGGAAGTGTTGATGCTCGATCTCACCATGTCTTCTATCATTCCCTTGCTTATTGCGGCGGTTACCGCCACGCTCTTTTCATCTCTTTTTCTGGGTGAGCAGGTAGAATTTTATTTTACGATGATCGATCCCTTCAATTTGGGCCATTTCCCTTTTTATATATTTCTTGGAATTGTAGCCGGAGGCGTATCCTTGTATTTTACCCGTACGAATGCATGGGTTGAAAAACGTATCAAGAAAATTACGGAGCCTTATAAACGGGTTTTGATTGGAGGGGGCATACTGGGTGTTTTGATTTTTTTGTTTCCCCCGCTCTTTGGCGAAGGATATATTACCATGCGCGCCATGCTTTCAGGGCAGCCGGAAGAATTGCTCAACGACAGTATCTGGGGTTTCTTCGTGGATGACTCTGGCTTTGTGTTTATAGGCTTTCTGGTCATCGTACTGCTTTTCAAAGCCATTGCCACCTCACTTACCACAAGCAGTGGAGGTATCGGTGGGGTTTTTGCTCCCAGTTTGTTCATGGGAGGAATTACAGGGTTTGTTTTTGCCCGGTTGATCAATTCCCTTTCCTGGATGAAAATTTCTGAATATAATTTTGCCCTTGTGGGAATGGCCGGGCTGATTGCAGGAGTTATGCATGCTCCGTTAACAGCCATCTTTCTCATTGCCGAAATCACCGGGGGATACGAACTTTTTGTACCCTTGATCATAACTGCATCCATCTCATTTCTTACCGTGCGTTATTTTGAACCGCATTCTCTCTATGCAAAGAAGCTGGCGGAAAAGGGACATCTAATCACACACCATAAGGATCAGGCTGTACTTACCTTGCTGAAAGTGGAAAGTGTTATCGAAACAAACCTTATAGCAGTATTTCCGGATCAAAATCTGGGTGAGCTGGTAAAAGTAATTGCCAGGTCAAACCGAAATATATTCCCGGTAATTGATACCGAAAATAACTTTCTGGGTCTGGTACCCCTGGATGAAGTAAGGGAGATAATGTTTGACCGTGAAAAGTATGAGAAAATAACGGTACGAAACCTGATGATTGTCCCCCCCCAGAAAGTCGAGTTGCAAGACAGTATGGAAACCGTTATGAAGAAGTTCCGAGATTCAGGAAACTGGAATCTGCCGGTGGTAGAAGACGGCAAATATGTTGGCTTTGTTTCCCGCTCCAATGTGTTTAATGTGTACCGCAAAATGTTAATAGAATTTTCTGAAGAATGAATCCACTGCATGAGGGTGTGATTTTAAAGGAATAGAGTAGTTTCGGTGCATCTCCCAAAAGCTTTGACATTTTTTTTGTATTGGGTTTGGCGCGTATTTTGCGTGATGGCTGGTTCGATAGCATAATTTCGTAATTTTGCAGTAGTTTAAATTCAAGAAAAAAACCAAATTCCCATATTATGAGAGCACAAAAAAAACTACCCGGTATCGTATTATTGTTTACAATGGTTTTATTTTTCTCCTCCTGCGACGATGGTAAAGTCAATTTCTTTTCCGTAAGTGAAGACGTCTCCCTGGGGGAAGAAATAACCCAGGAAATATTAAACAATCCCGAAGAATACCCGGTACTGGACAGAAATCAGTATCCACAGGCCTATGCCTACCTGGAAAGAATGCGCGATGATATTCTGGCTTCGGATGATATCCGGCATGATGATAAATTTGCATACAATGTGTACATTATAGACAAAGACGTGTTTAATGCATTTGCAGTCCCTGGCGGGAATACCTTTTATTATAGTGGTTTGATTAAGTTTCTTGATAACGAAGCCTCACTGGCCGGAGTTGTTGCCCACGAAATTGCTCATGCCGACCGCAGGCATTCTACCAATCGTCTTACCAAAATATATGGTTTTCAAATTGTGGCCTCTCTCCTGCTGGGAAATAACCCCGGTTTGGTTGAGCAAATCCTGGCTGATTTTGCGCTGAATTCCACTGCTCTTGCTTTTAGTCGTCAGGATGAATTTGAAGCGGATGAATATGCTGTGAGATATTTGTATCCTACCGAAATTGATGCGCGCGGAGTAGCCTACTTTTTTGAGAAAATCGATGCAGAACCCAGTCCCGGCTGGATGGTATATTTCAGCACCCATCCTCCTGACGATGAGCGAATTGAAGCAATTCATGAAAAACACCAGGAACTGGGAGGAAAAGAAGGCAACCTTTTTGAAGACAGATACCAGGAGTTTAAGAATATGTTGCCCTAAACCTGTCCATTGATATGGGACATTTCTTTTAATCTTTATTGTATTACATCTATTTGTTTGTCGTTTCTGATACAACATGGTTTTTTCACCGGAACAATCTTTCTTTATTAACCAAACCGCATCGTTATGAAACCTATTTTTTTCCTGATTTCCGTTTTTTTTGCCACTGCAAACTTTGCTCAAACTACCGGGAACGCTAATGTTTATCCCTCTAACCTGGAAGAAAACATGTACTTTACAAATTTTGATGCTGCCACCAATACCATAGAAGGCTTGCATTTCATGGTGCTGGCAGATGGAGACAATTCGAGATATGTAACCCCTCCGTTTGAAGTGAGTATTTACCTTATGCCTGAGGGAAGCAGCAGTGCCGGGGATATGATCATTGTAAAACGTTACCCTTTGGACGGAATTTATCACATGGGTAAACACGAATTTAAAAATGAAACCATCCATCTGAATGAAACTACGAATATTGGCCCTGGCAATTACAGGCTGGGTATCTGGGTAAATTCCGATGAAGCTTTTGCAGAAGATCGCAATGACAATGCTACTTTGTTCAGAACCTCACTTCAAATTGTGAATCCCACCACAGGTGTGGCGCCCGAAACTGAAAAAGACGATGATTGGGATGATTGGGATGACGAGGACGATGATTGGTAGAATTTATGAAAATAAAATAAAACGTAAAAAAAGTCTGGCGGGAAAAGTAAGCCAGACTTTTTTATTAGAGAGCTGTTTTAGACAAAGTGGTGACCCCGTTTTATAAAACGGAAGAAAATCTCGTTGCATTTATTTTGAGACTGTTTTGGCCAGGGTCATGAACCTGCCTAATGGAAAGTGATTGTCAAAATAATTCCTTATTTTCGGCGCGGAAAACAAATATTCATTCAAAATTATTATTCAAATGTACAGGCATATTTATTCTTTTTTATTGCTTTTTGTTAGCATACTGTCATTTTCTTTGGCAGCACAAGAGAAGCAACCTCTCTCTCATGATGATTATGACAAATGGGAAAACATATCGGGCGTAGAAATTGCTCCTGATGGTAATCATCTGCTGTATCTGCTCAATCCGCAGCGGCAGGATGGAAATCTTATCATTACAAAAACCGATGGGAGTGAGGAGCAAAGAATAGCGCGGGGCAGTAAAGCCTCTTTCTCTCCCGATAGCAATTTTGCTGTATTCCATATAGAACCACCGCAGGAGGTTGTAAGGCAGGCCAAGGTGGACAAGAAAAAGAAGGATGAAATGCCTAAGGATTCACTGGGAATTCTTTTGCTTTCTTCAGGTGAGCTTCTTACCTATGAAGATGTTATCTCCTATCAACTGCCCAAAGAACCTTCCCCCTGGCTGGCCTTTACGCTTGACTTTAGCCGGATATTGGAAGAATCGGAGGAATCCGGGAACAACCCAACAGATACCATTCCTGAGCCATTGAAAGAAGAGCAACCCGAAGAAGAGGAAAAGGAACCGGAAACAGAAAAAGTCAAACAACTGATCATCAGTAATCCGCTGGAAGGAATCTCGCATGTATATGATATGGTGGAGCATTACAGGATGGCGGAAAACGGTACTTCGGTCCTGTTTATACAGGAAGTAAAAAGTGAAGAAGATTCTCTGGAAATCAGGAAACTATTTGCTTTCAATACGGCTGATCAATCTTTGCAATTGCTCGATTCTGCAGCAGGCGATTTCAAACAGTTGAGCGTGAGCAAGGGCGGGGAGAACTTCGCCTGGCTTTTTTCTGCCGATACCGCAGATGTAAAGGTTTATGACCTGTTTGTACACCAAACAGGCAGACGTGCAGGCACCCAAAGTGTTACCATGGCTACCGATAATATGCCCGAAGGTTATGCTGTAAGCGAACACAACAAACCGGAATTTTCGGACGACAATACCAGAGTATTTTTCGGAATTGCTCCCAAACCCGAAGAAGAACCCAAAGACACATTGCTGGACGAAGAAAAGTACAGCCTGGATATCTGGCACTGGCAGGATCCCCAATTGCAAAGCCAGCAAAAAGTAAATGCCAAAAGAGAAAAACAACGCAATTATGAAGCCGTTTTTCATTTGCGGAAAGGTAACCTGGTCCCCCTTGCATCGGAAGATATGCCGGTAATTACTAAAGACAGGTATGGCAATGCTCCTTTTGTCATGGGAATTTCCAACTTACCCTATCAGCGCGAGAGCACCTGGTTGGGTCGAACACCCCGCGATATTTATGTGGTAGATGTGAGTGATGGCAGTAGAAGTCAAATCTTATCCAGGGCTGAAGCCAATGTTCAGTTTTCAGTTCATGGCAACTACATCGCGTATTATTTACCCGAGGAAAAAAACTGGTATGCCTATTCGATCAAAGATGAGGCTGTCCGCAATCTGACATCCCAAATCAATGAACCTTTGTATGATGAATTGAACGATGTTCCCAATTTTGCCCGACCTTATGGTATTGCCGGATGGGGCAAAGACGACGCCTTTGTATTGGTGTATGACCGTTTTGATATCTGGAAACTCGACCCCAGCGGAAAGAAGCAACCGGAGAATCTTACCCAAGGCCATGGGCGCAAAAATCATATCCGTTTTCGATACCAAAATCTGGACCGTGATGAATATCATATTCCTGATGACAAAATATGGCTCAGTGCTTTTCATGAAGACAACAAACAGGATGGATATTACAGTCTTTCCATGAAAACCGGCAACCTTGAAAGGCTTGTCATGGAAGATGCCGCATTTATGCAACTTCAAAAAGCAAAAGAGGAAGATTTGTTTGTTTGGCGCAGAAGCACTTTTAGGAAGTATGCTGATTTATATGTAAGCAAACCCGACTTTACCGACACAAAAAAAATCTCTTCAGCTAACCCCTGGCAGGACGAATACTTATGGGGTAGTGTTGAGCTGGTAGAATGGCAGGATTTCAATAATGATACGCTGCAGGGATTGCTTTACCGGCCCGAAAATTTCGATCCGGAAAAGAAATATCCGATGATCGTCTATTTTTATGAAAGGTCATCGCAGAATCTTCACCGCCACAATATTCCTTCACCCAGTCGCTCTATTATCAATCCGGCATTCTGCACCAGCAACGGGTATGTGGTTTTTGTCCCCGACATTACCTATCGCACAGGGTATCCAGGACAGAGTGCCTATAACGCTATCGTAAGCGGTACGCAGGCCATGCTGGAGAAATATACATTTATCGACCGTGATCGCATGGGATTGCAGGGACAAAGCTGGGGTGGATACCAGATTGCTTACCTGATTACCAAAACCAACATGTTCAGGGCTGCTATGGCGGGTGCACCTGTAAGCAATATGATAAGTGCTTACGGAGGAATTCGCTGGGCATCAGGTATGAGCCGGCAGTTTCAGTATGAGCTCACCCAGAGCCGCATCGGCGGTACTTTGTGGGAAAAGCCTTTTCATTATATCGAAAACTCACCCATATTCTTTGCTCCCGATATCGAAACTCCGCTGCTGATGATGCATAACGACGATGATGGCGCTGTGCCATGGTACCAGGGGATCGAATTGTTTACCGCCATGCGCAGGCTCGACAAGCCTGTATGGATGCTGGTTTACAACAAAGAAGGCCACAATCTTATGCAATGGCCTGCAAGGATGGACCTTTCCGTGCGCATGTATCAGTTTTTCGACCACTACCTTAAAGACGAGCCTGCGCCGCGCTGGATGGAGAAAGGAATTCCCTTTATTGATAAAGACACTACCCATGGATATGAGCTCATGGAAAGATAGCATTGCTATTCAACCTTATGGAAACAATTAATACTGATTGGAAAACACAGATCGGGAATTATGATTATTTTTGCCGGCTGAAAGAATGACCGTATGCTGACACGAAACCTGCTCTGCAATTCCCTGTTGTGACTGGTTTTGCTGTAAAGTTTTAAGCTTCTTAGGCTACTGTTGTTTTATGATGATGCATTTCAGAGAGAATACTATCGCTCTGAAATGGTCGTTATCCAATAGTTTTGTTGTGTAATCTGATAGAATCATGAAATTAAATAAGCTTCGCCTGTTGAGGCAATTGATGTTGTTGTTTTCGTTTCTGGTATTCAGTCCCTGTGTTTTTGCCCAGTCCGAGGAGGAGGAAACAATTGCAGTAACCGACACTATTGCGCATACACCTGTTGTTTTTACCCCCGCTTACGCATCCGAATATATAGAGAAACTTCTGGAGACGGATGATGTGTGGCGACCTGAGGGCGAAAATATGAGGGTTTCCCTTAAGCGGCTTGCAGATCATTTTAATGAGCCCATCGATAGCATTATCAGCAGACTATCCACTTTTGACTACGACTCTGTGGAATTTGCATTTGATTATTTGAATGTCTTTGATACGATTCCGTTGAAATGGCTCAACGATACCACTTTTATGGTGGACACCGTTTCCGTGGGCAGAGAGCCCTTTATAGCGCGTGAAACAATTTTTGTCAATACAGTATCAACCGGGGCTTTACCTGTAAATGACACCCTTACAGTGTTTGGCATGGCCCGTGATTCTGTAAAAATAGAAAGGGATACCATTCGTGAAACAGTTATTGATACTTTGTTCCTACGAACGTTGGGAATCCAGCTTCACCAGGTTGATGGAGAGCGAATCGTGCCTCCCGTATTTGTACCTGGCAGTAACGAAAGATTCAGATTCCTGAGGGATTCTGCTGCCATAGTAGTTTCCCGTCCCCGCAGAGCTTTAGTAGCAGGAGAAGATTCTCCCTTTTTTATCCTTCCTGATGAGAAAATGACCGATTCGCTGCAACATGCGGTAAAAGCCCTGGTTGCCTATACGGAAGTTCGTGATTCGATTCTGCTTTTCATCAGTGATATTGACCGGCAGCAAACACCTTTCTGGCTGAGTGCCAAAGGTGATGAAATGCGACGTTTCTGGGTGAAGAATGCCGCCCGCGACTCCATAACCCTGTGGGTGGGTAATCCCTTCAGGAATGAGATTTCGCTCCTGCTGGAAGACAATGTGAGTGTGGAGCGCCGCGAAAAAATTCGCATGGATGATGTTCCGGTTACCTCTTTACAGCCCGACCGATCGCTGGTTAAAATGACACCATCAGACGAAATACCTATCTATTGGACCTATGAATTTGGCAGCACTTTTACGCTCAATCAGACCTACTTTTCCAACTGGGCACGCGGGGGAGAGAGTTCATTTGCCGGAAACCTTGACGTTAGAGGAAGAGCTGATTTTAATGATAAGGATAGTAAAATACGATGGAAAAATGAAGGGCGTTTGAGATACGGGGCCATCAGAACCGAAGAGCACGGTGTCAGAACCAATACGGACAACCTGGAACTGAACTCCAAGTTTAATACTGACATGATTGAAAAGCTTGACTTCAGTTCCGTTTTATATTTCAAAACACAGGTGGCTAAAGGGTATAACTACCCCAATGACTCAGTGGTAGTGTCGCGTTTTCTTAACCCGGGCGCTTTTACCCTGGGTGTGGGGGTGGAATACAAGCCCTTTGAGAAAACCACCCTTAACTTCTCGGCCATTTCATACCGGAATACTTTTGTATTGGATACTACCGCCATCGATCAAACAGCTCATGGTATTGATCCTGATAAACGATCACGCCAGGAGCTGGGTGGACAGTTGGTAATCCTCAACAGTGTCTCCATTCTGGATGGTCTGGAGATCAACAATGCTATCAGGATTTTTTCCGGATATCTCGAGAAACCACAAAATATTGATGTAGACTGGGAAATAAATTTTGAAAAACAGATAAGCTGGTTCTTCAAGGTGAGTCTGAATCTGCACACCATTTATGACGACGATATTCTATTTCCTGTTTTGGATGTCAATGATGAACCGGTATTGCTGCCTGATGGCACTCCCCGGAGAGTTCCCAAAACCCAGTTCAAACAATTCCTCGGGTTGACTATTGCCTTCAGACTATAACAATAGTTTAAAATCAGTTGAATTGCCGCTGAATGCTTCTGGCTTTGTCGTTCACGTTCAGTGCACGATACAGCTGATAAAACCTGAGCATTTGTGCCGGATCTTCAGGGTCCTTTTCATAGGCCTTGTCAAGCCATTCCACGGCAGATTTAAAGGATTCCACCGATTTGTTTCTTTTTTCAGCCACCCTGCGGTTGCTTTGCATCTGAATGGTGCTTTGTTCTGTTTCTACTCCCATATTATAAAAACAGGTGGCAAGATTAAGGTAGGCTTCCAGCTCATCAGGTGCAATCTCAATGGCTTGTTTGTAGGCTTCAATGGCAAGAGGGTATTGTTCTGTTTTCTGATAAATCAATCCCTTTGTAAAATGAAAAGAATACTCTGAAGGATTCTCGGAAGCAGCAGTATCCAGCATCCCGATGGCTTCCTCAATATTCCCCTTTTCAAAAAACAATTCTGCAAGCAGCATCACCAGCGTTTCATTTTCTTCATAGTCCCGGATACCCTCTGTCAGAACCTGCTCTGCACTGGTAATGTCTTCCTTTTCGATATAGAGGTTGAACAGCAGGTGTGTCGTATTGGGGGAGTATCTTTTTTCGTGAAGTGTTTGCAAATGGTCAATTGCTTTTTCCGGATTGCCGCTTTCATAAGCTGCCAGAGCCGTATTGAACATCAGTTCTTTGTCAATGGGTGCTTTCAATACAGGTCCTTCATTGATTTTCAGTGCCTGTTCGAATGCCCTGAGTGCTACGGGGTATTTTTCTTCTTTAAAAAGTCTTTCCCCTTTTTTCTTGAACTCATTGGACAGCTGAACGTACCTGGGAGCCAGCTGCCTGTTGAGCCGGGAGCCGTTGTCGATTCTACGGGATGTTTCGTAGGAACTGATGGCCAGGTAAAGCTGATTGGGGTAAAGCTCGTATTTGCTCTTGTCGTTTTGCTTTCTCCCTTCGGTGTAGGCTGTTTGGGCCAAAACACCCCGCGCATACCAGGTTCGTGCCCACTGCGAGGACTCATCGTCAGCAATCATTTCTTCTACAACCTCTTTGGCTTCTTCATAGTTGCCCTCTTCAATAAGATGAAAAACCGCCATCAGGTTGCTTCGTTGCAAAGGGGATAATACCCTGCAGCCGGCAAAGAGGATAAGAATAAATAGAATGACAGGGAGAATAACACGGTTGTTCATTGTGATATTATGTTTTATAAACTGGTAATTTCAGAGGTCTGTCTTGCAGACCATGAAGAAAACGAACAAGGATGGTCCTCATTGTAATCATGCACCAAAAATTTTTGCAAAGATAATGAGATTAGGTCTTTGTGGAAATGCCGGGTCAAAGGTTTAGTAATTATTAATGATAGGTTGGGCATACGTAAGTTGCCATGTTGTCAGGCTTTGGGGGATTGTTTTTGAAGTATCCAAAGTTCAGCTTTTTCGTCGGAGCGAATTTTTTCCAGCCAGTTTTTTCCTGGTGAAGGCTTTTGTCTGATGGGTCTGGTGTGCTTTTCCAGGAGTACGAAACGATTTTGCAGGCTGATTTCTTTCTCGATGGGGTGCTCTGTGCTGATACCAGCTGCTTGCGCAAAGTTGGAAAACAAAATGGAAATAAGGGTGTGCGAAGGGAGAGTGGCGTGTGCCTGCCGGAAAAACTCATCAAAAAAGCCGGGTTCGTAATACATAGCCTTATCGATCGTGGTGTGGGTATCCCGGGGAAGCCAGGGAGGGTTGAAGATCAGGAAATCAGGGGTTTCTCCTTCGGTTTCCCTGAAAAACGGACCTGCCTTTAATTCTACTTTTTTGGCAACTCCGTTTTTTGCCAAATCCTGTGCTACACTATACAAGGCATTGGGGTTGATGTCGGTGGCAGTGATGTGGTTGATGCCGCGCTTAATCATGTAAAATGTCAGCACTCCGCAACCTGTTCCCATATCCATGGCCTTTTTAAAGGGTGGATTGTCAGCCAGCCACTGGTCAAAAAGTTCCAGGTGTTCGGTCCGGGTGGGGAAATAGGTGCCATAGAAGGGGTGTATTCTGTGGTTCAGCCCTGGATAGAGAATCCCTTTTTCGTACCACTGCCGGGCACCGTTCATGCCAAGATAGTCGGTAAATTGCAGCATAAAATCGGATTGGTGGGGGTAAAACTCCCTGAGCCATGGATTTGCCGGAGCTTTGGCAAGGTCGGGGTGATGGTTGTGGATGCGGATGAATAGTTTTTCTGTCAGCTGCACCATCTTTACCCGGTTGATGCGCGAAGAGGCATAATCTGTAATGGGGTAATGCTGGTTGACCTGCTTTTTCATCCAGCTGTAAAAATCCATCGCTGTACCCCAGGTGCCTTCAAAACAGAATTTCTCTCCCTTTTCAAGCTGCTTTAACACCTGGCGGTTGTTGCTCGCAGCGGTGATGTGGGCGGGCACCTCTTCCACAGGTTTTGTTGCGGGGAATTGCAGTTTGAATTCCGTGGGAGCAGGACGGGGTTTGTTTTCGTGCATTGGAGTTTTTTACAAATATAGTGATTTGTTGGGGCCAGGAACTGGAAACTTGCGCAGCAATTTCCAGCTTCCGGGCGAGTTGCATTTTACCCGGAAGCTTCCAGTTGCTTTGCAAGCTGGAAGTTCCTGGTGGGGAGGAACTGGAAACTTGCAGAGCAATTTCCAGCTTCCGGAGGAGTTGTTCTCTAACCCGGAAGCTTCCAGTTGCTTTGCAAGCTGGAAGTTCCTGGCCTGGTAGGAACTGGAAACTTGCGCAGCAATTTCCAGCTTCCGGGAGAGTTGTCCTTAACCCGGAAGCTTCCAGTTGCTTTGCAAGCTGGAAGTTCCTAATCCGGATTATTAGCAGCTACTCCACTACCAATCCCTGCAATTGTTCGTCATCGTCCTGCCCTTCGGTTTGGTGCATGTACCTGAAATTCTCCAGGTCATTAAAGTAGTCGAGCACATCTCCCCTTTTGAGTTTGGTGTTTTTGGTGGAGGTAACAGTGAGGTAAGACGACCATGGGTAATCCATGGCATGTCCAGTAAAACCATGTTTTACAGGATTGTTGTGGATGTAAACGATAAGACTGGTTAAGTATCGTTTATCATCAATCCTTATGCGATGGAAGTTTTTGGTAAACAGAGACCCTGCTCTGCCATATTATTTGTTGAAATACTTGGTGTAGGTCCCAAAAAGATGCTGGAACTGCTCTGATGGTTTGGGTTTCTTTTGGAAATCTCCGCCAGGCATGTCAGGAAAAAAAGTCTCCCATTTTTTATCAAGCTCATCTGAGTGGGCGTAAGCCGCATTCATATAACCAATTTCTTCCTCTGATCTTATTCTCAATAAAATGTGGAAGTGGTTTTTTAATAAGCACCAGGCATAGGTGTCGGCAATGGTATTAATGTAGATGTCGTACAGTTCCAGAAAATAGTGGTAATCCTCATTGTTCTGAAAGATATTTTCGTAGTTATTGCCCCGGTTATAGATATGGTAGAAGTGGTCGTATTCGATGGGTGCCTTCATGGTATCAGAATTTATTTTATGGTTTCCATTGTGATAATTTAACAGTTATTTGAGTGATTTGTTTAGTAACGCAGGAACTGGAAACTTGCGCAGCAATTTCCAGCTTCCGGGAGAGTTGCCTCTAACCCGGAAGCTTCCAGTTGCTTCGCAAGCTGGAAGTTCCTGGACAAGCTTCCAGTTGCTTTGCAAGCTGGAAGTTCCTGGTCATACTACTCCATTCTTCCGTCCACCTTAAAAGGCAACCTTCCCATTTTCTCCACCTCCACCGATGGATAGCCAAACTCTTCCACTACCTTGCCTTCAATCAGGTAAACCCCCTGTCCGGTAAAAGGATATTTCTGCAGGGATTGCGGGAAATGAACCGTATCGAAAAACTCACCCTTCTCATCCAGAAAACAACCAAAATGCATCCAGTCTTTGCGCACGGTATGCACGTATTTGATGGTCACCAGGTCGCCCACCATGCGAATCTTCTGCCCCAGCTTGCTCATGAGGTCGCAGGCCAGAGCGTTGCCGCGGTAGTCTGTTTTGAGCATATCGAAACGCGAGAGGGTTACGGGGAATCCCAGCAGTTCCATTTCGTCGTAAGCATCCTCCAGGGGTTTGTCATGCAGGGGTGGCAGGGTGAACTTTTTCTCTTCGGGTTCGAAAATAGCGGGTGCCGTTTGTTTTCTGGGCTGTTTGGACAGCATGAAGTGGGCTTCCCACAACAGCTCTTTTTTGGGTTGGCCGCTAAAGCGGAAGGCGCCGCAGCGAATCAACAGCAGCACCTGCTCCAGTCCCGGGGCGGTGCGATGGATAAAGTCCTGCAGGCTTTTGAAATGTCCGCGTTGCTCTCTTTCATGACACAGGGCAATGGCCATGGTGCTTTCCAATCCCTTTACGTGTTGCCAGCCCAGGTAGATATCGCGGTCGCGCAGGCTGGTCTTGTAAACACTGTGGTTGATGCAGGGCAGGTGGATGGTGGCGCCGAACCGGCGCGCCTCATTTACGTAAATGCGGGTGTTGTAAAAACCACCGAAATTGTTGATGACCGCCACATGAAACTCGTCCGGGTAGTAGGTTTTCAGAAACAGGCTCTGGTAGCTTTCTACCGCATAAGATGCAGAATGGGCTTTGCAGAAGGCATAGCCCGAGAATGATTCTATCTGCCGCCACACTTCCTGTGCCAGGGCAGGGGGGTGGCCTTTCTGCGTGCATCCCGCAAAGAACTTTTCGCGGATGCGCTGAAATTCGGCCCTCGAACGGAACTTGCCCGACATGGCCCGCCGCAGAATGTCACTGTCATCCAGTCCCAGCCCTGCAAAGTGGTGGCTGATTTTTATCACATCTTCCTGGTAGACCATCACGCCGAAGGTCTCTCCCAACTGCTCTTCGAAGGTGGGATGCAGGTATTTTACCGTTTCAGGGTTATGAAAACGCTTGATGTATTCGCGCATCATGCCTGACTTGGCCACCCCCGGCCGTATGATAGAGCTGGCAGCCACCAGGCGGATGTAGTCGTTGCACTTGAGCTTTTTCAGCAGTCCGCGCATGGCGGGCGATTCAATGTAGAAACAGCCGATGGCTTCCCCGTTGTAGAGGCGTCGGTTGATTTCAGGGTCTTTTTTAAACCGGCTTACCTGGTGCACATCAATTTTCTTTCCTTTGTTCTGCAGCACCAGTTCGGCCCCTTCCTGTATATGGGCAATGCCCCGCTGGCTGAGGATGTCGAGTTTTTCAAAACCAATGTCTTCGGCTATGTACATGTCCCACTGGGTGGCAGGAAAGCCTTTGGGAGGAAGGTCGAGCGCAGTGTAATAGAAGATGGGTTTCTCAGACACCAGCACCCCTCCGGCATGGATGCTCCGATGGTTGGGAAAGTCGAGGATGCGGCTGCCATATTCCAGGATTTTCTGCGCCACCGGATCGTTTTTGCCCGATGAGGGGTCTTTCACCAGGGCGTCAATCTCCTGTTTGGGCAGGCCGTACACTTTGCTCATCTCGCGGATGACCGATTTGTCGCGGAAGGTGTTGATGGTGCCCAGCAGTGCGGTGTGGTCGCGCCCGTACCGTTTGAAGATGTAGTCCTGGATATGGTCGCGGTCGGTCCAGCTGTAGTCGATGTCGAAATCAGGCGGACTGGTGCGCTGGGCGTTGATAAATCGTTCGAAATAGAGGTCGAGTTCAATGGGGTCGATGTCGGTGATGCGCAGGCAGTAGGCCACAATGCTGTTGCCGCCGCTGCCACGTCCCACGTGATACATGCCGCGCGACATGGAGTAGCGGATGATATCCCAGGTAATGAGAAAGTAGGAGGAGAAGCCGAGCCTGTCAATTACGTCCAGCTCTTTGAGCATTCGTTCGCGCGCTTTTTTGTTGTGGCGGCCGTATCGGTATTCCAGTCCTTCCAGCGCGAGTTTTTCCAGCAGCAGGCGGTCGTCGTAGCGGCTGGAGGTGAAGATTTGTTTGTTTTTGGGCGTTTTAAAGTCGAAGTCGAAGCCGCACTGTTCCAGGAGTTTTTGT
>JAABSE010000002.1 GCA_011390575.1 Sphingobacteriia bacterium | reverse complement strand
TGGTCTCTTCTTTGTAAAACCGGAGATTTTCAAGTAACAGCACTTCACCCGGCTTCAATGCAGCAGAAAGCTTTTCTGCAGATTCTCCCATGCAGTCATCGGCAAATTTTACCGGTGCTTCCACAAGTTTTGACAAATGATCAACCAGGTGACGAAGGGAAAACTTATCTTCAGGTCCATCTTTTGGACGTCCCAGGTGAGACATCAGAATTACGGAACCACCATCGTCCAGTATCTTTTTTATAGTAGGCACCGCAAAACGCATGCGCGTATCATCAGTTATTACAAAATCCTTATTTAAGGGCACATTAAAATCTACTCTGATAATTGCCTTCTTGTCCTTAAAATTAAATCCATCAATGGTCTTCATCTTTTTTCCTTTTTTTCGTTTATAACTGTGTTTAAATAATATCGGCCACCGATTCCCGAAAATGCTTAGTGAGCTGACAATTATTGAAATCTAATTCCCGGGACAGCATTGGCCTGCTTTCTTTTGCAATTTTTTCTCTAATTTGGTCTTATCCCCCTGCTCTTTTATTATTAATTTTGTGTTTCTCAACAGGGATGGATAAACCTTACTACAGAAATACAAAATTAACAGAATTATGTTTAATCAGCAGAAAAAAGTCAAACCCTATTCGTTGAAATGCCCTGCATAACTATCATCAACTGCAGTAAACCCAACCTTCATTGAGTTAAATTTTTTTGGCCAACTACAATGCATCATAACCTTTAAATCAAGTTAATAATGGAACCTTTTCCAGACAGAGTACAATCCAAACTACCCCAGACCGGCACATCCGTCTTCGCAGTGATGTCGGGCCTGGCCAGAGAACATAATGCTATCAACCTCTCGCAGGGATTTCCCGACTTTCCGGTATCAGAAACCCTCATCAACCTGGTGCATAAATACATGCAACAGGGTCAAAACCAATATGCTCCTATGCCGGGAGTACCTGCCCTGCGCGAAGCCATTGCCGAAAAAACCGAATTCCTCTATTCAGCCCAATATAACCCTGAAACAGAAATTACCGTAACAGCCGGTGCTACCCAGGCCATCTTTACCGCCATTACCGCCTTCATCAGGGAAGAAGATGAAGTAATTGTTTTTGAACCTGCCTACGACAGCTATTTACCTGCAATCAAACTTTGTGGCGCCACTCCCATCAGTATACAGCTCAAATTGCCCGATTATCATATTGACTGGAATGAGGTGAAAAGAAAAATTAATCAACGCACCAAAATGATTATCATTAACAGCCCGCACAATCCCACAGGGAGCATACTCAGTGCAGCAGACTTGATGGAACTGGACAAACTTACCCGAAATACAGGGATTATTGTTTTGAGCGATGAAGTTTACGAACATATCATTTTTGATGGTCATGTCCATGAGAGTGTTTGCCGATATCCGCATCTGGCCAGCCGAAGCCTGGTAATGTGCTCATTTGGAAAAACTTTCCATGCCACAGGGTGGAAAACAGGGTATTGCCTGGCTCCAGAAAACCTCATGAAAGAATTCAGGAAAACCCACCAGTTTGTGGTGTTTGCGGTCAACACTCCGGTCCAGCATGCCATTGCTGAATACATTCAGAATAAAGACAATTATCTCCACCTTGGCAGCTTTTACCAGGAAAAAAGAGACTATTTCCTCAAACTCGTTTCCGGTTCGCGCTTTAAAGCAATCCCGGCCCGTGGTACTTATTTCCAGGTGCTGGATTATGCAAATATCAGCAATGAATCCGAAATGGATTTTGCTGTCAGGCTCACCAAAGATTTTGGTGTTGCATCCGTGCCCAACTCCTATTTTTACAACAACTCAGAGAACAATCAAACCCTTAGATTTTGTTTTGCCAAAAGCAATGAAACCTTAGAGAAAGCAGCTGAAATATTATGTCGAATATAAAAGTAACCCTGATTCAGTCACCCATACACTGGGAAAATCCTGCCGCCAACCGGCAGATGTTTGAGGAAAAAATCAACCAGATAACCGATCCCACCGAAGTGGTGGTGCTGCCTGAAGTATTTACCACCGGATTCACCATGGAACCGGCCGCTGTGGCAGAGCCGCACGGAGGCGAAACCTTTCAGTGGATGAAACGCATTGCGGCAGATAAAAATATCGTACTGGTAGGAAGTTTTGCCACAGAAGAAAATGGGAAATATTTCAACCGCCTTATCTGGATGCAGCCTGACGGCAAACATTATCAGTACGACAAAAAGCATCTGTTTACCCATGCCGGGGAATCCAGAAACTTCACTCCAGGCTCAGAAAGGGTTATCGTGGAATACAAAGGATGGAAATTCCTGCTGTTGATTTGTTACGATTTGCGCTTCCCTGTCTGGAGCAAAAACAACTACTCCCCCGAAAAGGGCTTTGATTACGATTGCATCATCAACATCGCCAACTGGCCCACTACCCGAAGCCACCATTGGCGGGTGCTGCTCATGGCAAGGGCCATCGAAAATCAGGCCTATATGATTGGGGTAAACCGCATCGGTATAGACGGAAATAACAATGACCATTCGGGTGATTCCGCCCTTATCAGCCCCCTGGGAGATAACTTTTCAAACTTTATGCCCTGGGACGAGAAAACCGAAACCATCCCCATGCCCAAATGCCAGCTGGATGATTATCGGAAAAATTTCAAATTTGCCAGTGACTGGGATACATTTCAGCTAACCTGAATGTTTGATCAACGTTGAATAGAACTGTGTTCTCATATATGCAAAAAACATCCTCCGTTGCATTTCCGGAGGATGTTTTTTTTGCATCAAAGAGGATACCTCAAGATGCCGTTCTGTAAAAAACAATGGTTATGCCACGGCACATTTGCCCAGCTCTACTTTAACAGGGGTAATATTCTGAATGTTGTCGCTTACAGGACAGCGCTGTTCTACTGAATGCAACCATTTTTCAAGGGTTGTATCATCAGCATCACAATCGGGGGTCATTTTCACTACGATAGATTTGTAACCTGCACGCTCTTCCTGGCTTTGGCCAAACAGTTTGGCAGGATTCAGGTTACCTGCGATATCAATCTTGAGACTACGGAGCTCAAATCCCATTTCGCCGGCAATGAGATGACCCATTACATTCAAACAACCGGCAAAAGCTGCCAGTACATATTCTACCGGATTGGGAGCAGTGTTGCTGCCGCCCAGATCTTCGGGCTCATCCACGATAATTTCAAAGTTGCGGGCTTTTACAATGGTTCTGGCCGGGCTGGCACTTTGTGCTTTGATTCTGAATTTTAAGTCGGACATAATTTTATAATTTTATTGTTATACGAAAATTGACTTTTTATTACACAGCAAATTTAGCTGTTATTTATTTAACAACACTCCAGCCAACCATGTACATTCACCTTTTGTTGAATGTAGTTTTTCATTAAAAAAAGTGTAATATTGCATTTTTAAAACCCTGCTGCCATGACAAAAATACCAGCTTCAAAAAATAACTCCTGGTTTGTTGATTTAACCTCCGCTCAGCAGGAATTGATTTTCGAGCATTCCAACTCACTACAGTTTAAAAAGGACGAAACCATCATCAAGCAAGGATTCATGGCCGATCATATTCTTTACCTGGAAGAGGGTATGGCCAAACTCAGCGTGGAGGACCAGCAGCGCTCAACTGTTTTCAAAATTATTTCCGGCGATTCTTTTATTGGATTAATGTGCTCTTTTGTAAAACGGAATTTTGATTTTTCGGCAGTAGCCATTCAGCCCTCCACTGTGCGACTCATTGACAGGGCCATTTTTGAGCAGATGATACGTGAAAATGGAAAATTTGCGGTGCACATCGTGCAGCTCATGTCGTTGATGACCAACAAAATTGTACACGACCTGGTCCACCTGAGTCATAAAAATGCCGATGGTGCCATTTGCACGGTTCTGAAAGAACTTGCCTCGGTATTTAAAAGCAATACCTTTCTGATGCCTTTCAGCAGGATTGAACTGGCAAATACCGTGGGCTATTCCAAAGAGAGTGTTATTGGTTGTCTTTCCTCATTGCAGAAAGAAAAAATCATTGATGTTTCGGGAAAGAAAATTGAAATTCTGGATCCGCACAGGCTGGAAATTATTGCTAAAAACGGGTAGTCCAACCCGCTTATATCACATTGTAAACCCGTTTCTTCACCAAATCTATCCATAGATCAAGTACGTCGTAAGGTAAATTTTCGTGGCTGCTCATAAGTTTCATCTCCAGCGATTCGCCCCCATGGTAAGAAGGCTGACGATAGGGCTTATCGAGCAGATAAAAACCGTTGCGGAGGTAAAAGTGCAGCCTGCGTAAGGCATCCCCCTCAAGAGGAGGTTCTATTTCCAACAGCAATGGGCCCTGCACGACTTCACGAAGTTTGTTCAAGGTCTTCTGTCCCGTTTTTTTTCCCCTCATCTCAGGGTTCACGGCAAGGTGTTCCAGAAAAGCAAAACCTTCCAGTTGCCACCAGATACAGAATCCGGCATAAACTTCATCATGGTAAACTAAATCAACCTGGCACCCCGGCAAGTTCGGCTGGCGGGAAAAATCCTCTTCGCTTCGGCGTTCTTCCGAAGGAAAAGCAGTGAAATACAGATCGCGGATGATTTCTAAATCTTCCAAATTCTGAACCGTACGCAATTTTAAGCACATAACTGATTCCGTTAAAGTTTACACCCAAAAAAACCCTGAAGAGCAGCTCTTCAGGGTAAAGTTGATTTTTATTTCTGCAGACAATACTGAAAAGCTATTATCATTTGGCAATTTCAGCCATTTCGGTTTTTTCAGACACTTCTGGTATTTCCGATGTTTCGGGTATTTCAGATGCTTCGGGTATTTCCACCAAATCAATGTCAACCCTCAGATTGTCAATAATAAAGTTTTGACGGTCGGGTGTGTTCTTGCCCATATAAAACTCCAGCATCTCTTTGAGACTGCCATCCTTTTGCAGCAAAACGGGGTCAAGCCGGATTCCTTTACCAATAAAGTTTTCAAATTCGTCGGGCGAAATTTCACCCAAACCTTTGAATCGTGTAATTTCAGGTTTCCCTTTAAGCTCCTCCATGGCTGCTCTGCGTTCATTCTCAGAGTAACAGTATATGGTTTGCTGTTTGTTGCGTACCCTGAAAAGGGGGGTTTGCAAAATAAAAAGGTGCCCGTTGCGAACCAAATCCGGGAAAAACTGCAAAAAGAAGGTAATCAGCAGTAAACGAATGTGCATACCATCCACATCGGCATCAGTAGCGATTACGATGTTGTTGTAGCGAAGATCCTCTATGCTATCCTCAATATTCAGAGCGGCCTGAAGCAGGTTAAACTCTTCATTTTCATATACAATTTTCTTGGTAAGGCCATAGCAGTTCAAGGGTTTCCCTTTGAGGCTGAAAACCGCCTGCGTATTTACATCGCGGGCTTTGGTAATACTTCCCGATGCAGAGTCACCCTCGGTAATAAACAGGGTGGTGTCCTGACGTTTCTCATGGTTATCGCTGTAGTGAATTCTACAGTCACGCAATTTTTTATTGTGCAGGCTTGCCTTTTTTACCCGCTCTTTGGCCAGTTTTTTAATGCTGGCCATATCCTTGCGTTCCTTCTCACTTTGGAGTATCTTTCTCAGCAGGGCATCGGCAGTTTCTGGATTCATGTGCAGATAATTATCAAGCCTGCGCTTGAGAATATCAGCCACATAATTTCGTATGGTTGCCCCTCCGTTGCCATTGCCATCCATATACTGGGAGCCCAGTTTGGTCTTGGTTTGCGACTCAAAAACAGGCTCATTCACCCGGATGCTCAGGGCCACTATGATGGATGTTTTGATGTCGTTGGAATCAAAGTCACGCTTATAAAAATCTCGTATGGTCTTGGTCAGTGCTTCCCTGAAGGAATTTTGGTGGGTACCACCCTGGGTTGTATGCTGCCCGTTGACAAAAGAAAAATACTCTTCACTATATTGAGTAGCACTGTGGGTAAAAGCAAACTCAAGATCTCCCTCCTGCAGGTGAATAATAGGATAACACATGGGAGTATCAATGTTGCGGGTAAGTAAGTCAAAAAGACCTCTTTCAGAGTATAGCTTATTGCCATTAAAATGAATACTTAAACCTTTATTGAGAAATACATAATTCCAAAGCATTTTCTCAATATAGTCATTGATATACCTGTACTTTCCAAATATTTCCTCATCAGGAATAAAACTTACCTTGGTACCCCTGCGACCGTTATTGGGCTCTTCGGGAAGATCCTCTGCCAATACACCTTTTTCAAATCTGGCGATTTTGGTTTTTCCATCCCTGATGGATTGAATAGTGAACTGGCTGGCCAAGGCATTTACCGCCTTGGTACCCACACCATTCAATCCTACGGTTTTCTTAAAAGCTTTTCCTTCATACTTGGCTCCGGTGTTCATGCGCGATACACACTCTACCACTTTCCCCAGAGGAATACCACGTCCATAATCGCGAACAGTTACCATTTTGTCAGAAATACTCACTTCAATGGTTTTACCGTTGCCCATGATAAACTCGTCGATGGAGTTATCGATAATCTCTTTGATAAGCACATAAATGCCATCATCATGTGAACTACCGTCACCTAATTTTCCAATGTACATACCCGGGCGTAGCCTGATATGCTCATCCCACTCCAGGGATCTTATACTGTCTTCATTATAGTTTGCACTCATAGTAAGTCTTCGGATTAACTTGCAAATATACTACTTCCCTACTCAGCAGCCATTAAAGGATTCAACTGTTTTTCAACAGTATACGAAATTTTTAAAACTGAGCATCTCTTTGTTATTCAGCACTTTAAATACCTCAAAATGCAAAATCCTACTAAATTGTTAAAAAGAAATAACTCTTATTAGTCTTGCGCAGGTTCTTTTAATATTGTACTGAGTACTTTTCAATTTATCAGTACTTCTGTAACCCTGGCGACATTCCCTGCGTATTGTATGAATGACGGCATAATCGTAAAAATTTCTGATTATTTTTTGTATTTGGAAATTTTTTATAATTTTACCGCAGCAAAACAAAACAAAAACAACATGAAGAGAGGCCCTGTGATTAACCATCACAGGGTTTTTTTATTTTTGAACTTCTCGTTCAATTTTTAACATTATCACAAAAAAGGCTAATAGTTCTACTCTTCCTTAAACTATCCACAAGAAATTGCGTCTAATTCGCATCTGTCGTAATAAGGCAGAAAGCGATAATATCATAGATAATAAAAACAATATAACCGTTAGACTCAAACAATGGACATCAGAAAAATTTCAAAAAGAATTTTCACTCTGCTATTTATCAGCATTTTGGCATGGTTTCCGGCAGAATTGTATTCACAACCCGGACAAGGGCGCAGGGCAGCTGAGGGTGGCACTTTACCCAAAATCGGAAAACTTCAGGGCACCATCATTGACACAGAAACACGCGAACCGCTTATGTTTGCCAGCGTGGTACTCAATAGTGAACGCGACTCAACGATGGTGTCGGGCGCTATAACCACAGAAGAAGGGAAGTTTGTTATGGATGAACTTCCTCCCGGGATATATTATATCACCATCAATTTTGTGGGCTATCCGAGTCAGGATTTTAATTCCATTCGTATTACCTTCCGTGAACCTGAGGTAGACATGGGAATAATTGAAGTATCCCCTTCAGCGCAACTGCTGGGTGAGGTTACTGTGGAAGCTGCCCGCTCACTTATGGAAACCGGACTTGACCGCAGGGTTATCAATGTGGGACAGGAACTTACTTCCATTGGGGGTACCGGACTGGATATCATGCAGAATATTCCCAGCGTGGCAGTTGATTTTGACGGCAACATCAGCTTGAGAGGTAGCGGAAATGTAACCATCCTGATTGACGGACGCCCTTCTACCCTCACGGGTCTGAGCGGTTCAGAAGCATTGGAACAGATTCCTTCAGAGATGATAGAGCGTGTGGAGGTCATAACCAACCCATCAGCCAGATTTAATCCGGAAGGCACCTCAGGAATCATCAATGTGGTGCTAAAGCAGCAACGAAAACCCGGCTACAACGGTATGGTTTCTCTCAATGCTGGTTCAGCAGGAAGATACAGCGGCTCTGTTAACCTCAATTACAAATTGAACAAATGGAACTTTTTCACCAATTACAGTGGAAGACTCCTCGATATGGAAAGCTTTGGCAACAGCCAGAGAGAAACCTTTGGGGGTGGTGTTTCCAACTTTATGGACCAGGATATTAACGGAAATTTTGGAATGAACTCCCATAATGCACAACTGGGCGTGGATTACAATTTCAATCCTAAAAACACTTTAACGGCTTCATCACGATACAGCAACTGGGACCGTAGCATGGACAACCTCACCGAGTATATGCTTTACCAGGACCTAACCAGTCCAAGCAGCTTATTTTTAATGGATAACGAGACAGATATGCTGCATAATTCTTTTAGCCATCAGCTCAATTTCAGACGCACATACGATGAACGCCACCGCGAGTTGATTGCAGACGTTGGATTTTCTACCCGCAACATGGATCGCAATGAAAATTTCCTGCAGGAATTTTTTGACCAGAACTGGAACAATCCCAATGGAGTTGACAACCTGGAAAGATCGAACATGGACGGCAAGAACTGGTCATTTACATCTCAACTCGATTATGTGCATCCGTTAAGCGAAAATACAAAGATTGAAACGGGCTTCAGAACACAAGTAAGACAGATGGATTCTGAATTCCTTTTCGAAAACCAGGTCTCTCCGGGCGTTTGGGCAAACAACACAAACCGTAGCAACCATTTTATTTATGACGAACAGATTTATGCTGCTTATGCCATGTATGCTACGATGCTGGGCAAATTCAGCCTTCAAACCGGGTTAAGATTAGAACAAACCTTAGTGGACGGAAATCAGCTTACTGAGGGTAAGACATTCGAAAAAAACTACCTCAATCTTTTTCCCACAGCACATGTGAGACGCAATTTTGAAAACAATCAGGCATTACAGATAAGCTACAGCAGGCGAATCAACAGGCCCCACAACCGAAACATTAATCCCTTTATGCGCTTCAACAGCGAGTACGAGGTATCCATGGGCAACCCTGAGCTTGATGCCGAACTTATCAACTCACTCGAACTGGGTTATACCCGCTTCTGGGAAAGTACCACCATAAATCCCAGCATCTTTTACCGCAATACCAATGGAATGGTCACCCGATTCCAAACGGTTACAGACTCTTTGCCAGGACTGGAGGGGAGAGAAGTAACGCTTAGCACTTACGAAAATCTCAATAAAGGAATTTCCTATGGTGCAGAACTTATTCTTTCTCAAAAAATAAACAGCTGGTGGAGTATGAATGGTACATTTAGCTATTTCCGCAATATTATTGAAGGAAAGGGAGCTCAAATGGAACTGGAAAATGACAATTATTCCTGGTCAGGAAGATTTGTAAGTAACATGAACCTGCCGGGTGGCTGGGCTATCCAGGTAAACGGTTTTTACCGTTCTCCCATTATCATGCTGCAAGGTGAAATGGACGCCATGTATTCAGCAAGTGCAGGGGTACGAAAAAATATCTGGGGAAATTCCGGTACCATTTCGCTCAATGTTTCCGACATTTTTAATACCATGCGTTTCAGCATGAACAATTATGGAGATAATTTTACTATGGACATGGAACGCTGGCGCAACAGCAGGCAGATAACCCTGGGATTTACTTACCGCATCAATGAATTTGAACGTCGCAGAGACCGTCGCAGTCGAGATAATGGCGACAGTGATAACATGGACTTTGACGATTTTGACATGTAAGTTTTGTTTTGACTATTGCTTATTAAAAAAGCCCGGTGATTTGCCGGGCTTTTGCATTTCTTAAGAATAAGTTCAGGGCTCTTTCTTTTTCACCACAGGTTCCTTCTCGCTGCTGCCGTAACCGAACAAATTTTTGTTTTTGATGAAAGATGAAACATACCTTGGCACCATCGTTTCCCATTCAGGATCATTGGCATTTAGCTTAGCCAGAACTTTATATGAAAAGAAGGGCAATATTTCTTTTCTGTAATTGGGAATATCAATGATAAGGCCCGACTCCATCAGGTGCTGATAAAGAAATTTCACGTCATCTTCCATGGGCATATTTTCGGTAGTTAAAATATTGTGTGTTTGTTTTTCACGGCCCGGGTAGAGGTACACTTTAAGGTTTTCAGTAAACAGACGCCCAAAGGCTTCCAGGATACCCCCCTTCAGATGTTTATAATAATGTTTTTCCAGGATTTTGCGGAATGTGAGCGCTCCGATTACCATGCGGATATTTTTTATCTGGTAATTGGCAAACCAGCTGGAAACCTTGTAAAACTCTTTAAAATTGGTAATCATCACATTTTGCCCCATACCGCAAAGAATGTCCACCCTGTCCAGAAAATCTCTCTCATCAAAAACACCTTCCTCGATAAGGTTTTTAAGGGTCATTTCACACAATACAATGGTATTTTCCTTGTCAAATCCAATTTCTTTTTTAAATAAACCGAAACCGGATTTAAGCATGTCGAATCCAACATAAGTAATGGGTCTGAAGCTACCCCGAAGCAGCATAACATTCTTTTTATACAAAAGCTCAGACGGGGGCTTAACATTGCCATACCGATCAAACATGGTCACTGTAGTCATGTTATTTTTCACCAACTGCACAGCCAAAAGACGGTTATCAACATAATCAAGTTCGGGTCCGTGCATGCTAATCATGTCAATCTCGATGCGATCTTCCAGGTTTAGCTCTACCAGTGATTTGAGGAAGCTGTTGGGGTACTGATAATTATAAAAACAAGCATAAATAAGGTTTACCCCAAGCACACCCAGGGTCTTTTGTTGCAAAAGGTTATCATTTTCCAGCAATTTTACGTGCAAAATAACATCGTTGGGCCTGGAATTGGGTTTAAGCTGAAACCTTACACCAATCCAACCGTGTCCCTGATTGGTTTTTTGATAATTAAGCGTGGTTACCGTATTGGCGAAAGCAAAATAGCGTGTATCGGGTGTCCGTTTATTGCTGAGAACTTTAACCAGATTATTGTACTCTAAGTCAAGCATTTGCATCAGACGGGATTCAGAAACATACCGACCCTCGGGGGTTTTACCATACATAGTATCACTAAAAACCATATCATAAGCAGAAATAGTTTTAGCCACCGTTCCAGAGGCTCCGCCCGACTGAAAAAAGCATCGTGCCACTTCCTGTCCGCCTCCAATCTCAGCAAAAGAGCCGTAGATAGTATCATCGAGGTTGATAAACAACGCCTTTCGGTTCGTATCAAAAACTTCTCTCTCAATATTATTTGGGGTCATGCTTACATATTTTATTTACTCAGACGATATATAAATTTATTTACAAAACTAAATTACAATTTTATTGGCGACCAGAGATGAAAATTTATTCATATACTCAAATAATTTATTCGACAGAAAAAGCGCAAAAAATACTAAATTTGCATGATAATTCATTATACTTTTACCTGCCATATTTGAAATATGGATTTTTACTAAATGAGTTTTCATACAAAAAGTATACTTTAAACCACCCTCAACCAGCAATAAAATATAACCCTCATGAATTTACTAGTAACAGGCAGCCAGGGACAATTGGGAAGTGAATTACAAGCACTTGAAAAAGAATATCCTGATTACACCTTCTTTTTCACCGACATAAAAGAACTGGATATTACCAATGAAGACAACACTGCCAAGTTTATCAAGGGTAACAAAATTGAGGTCGTTATCAATTGTGCGGGATATACAGCTGTTGACAAAGCAGAATCAGATAAACAGCAAGCCATGCTCATTAATGCTACTGGTGTTAAAAATCTGGCACAGGCTTGCGGTAAGACCAATGCACTGCTCATTCACATTTCAACAGATTATGTTTTTGAAGGAAAGAGTTTTAAACCCTATACAGAAAACGATACGGCAAGCCCCAAAAGCATCTACGGGAAAACCAAACTTGACGGGGAAATAGAAGTGATTTTCAATGCCAAAAGGGCTCTGATATTCAGAACTTCCTGGCTTTATTCTTCTTTTGGAAAAAACTTTGTAAAAACCATCGTTGAAAAAGCTCAGTCAGAAAAGGAACTCAAGGTGGTTTACGATCAAATCGGCACGCCAACCTACGCAGCAGATCTCGCCCGCGCGATTCTGGATATCATTCCCAAAGTACCCTCAAAAATCCGTACTGAAATCTACAATTACTCAAATGAAGGGGTAGCAAGCTGGTATGATTTTGCCCAGGCCATTGTGAACATCAAAAAACTGGATTGCAATATTGAACCGGTGTTGACCAAGGACTTTCCCACTGATGCCCAGCGACCCTTTTTCACTGTACTCAATAAAGCCAGGGTGAAAAAAGACTTTGGTATCAAAATTCCACACTGGCGCAAAAGCCTTGAAGTGTGTCTTGCCAAACTATAAGATCACATAGTCTGTTCCCAGTTTCTTAGAATAGCAGTTAGTTTATCATTTTCTATCAGGAAACCATCATGCCCGTAAATACTCTCGAGCATTACATGGGTAGCATTGGGCAACAAATCTGCCACTTCTTTTACCTCTTCCACCGGGAATAAAATATCGGTGTCAGTGCTTATACACAATGTTTGAGTATTAATTTCTCTCAAGGCTGAAGCAACTCCTCCCCTGCCCCTGCCTATATCGTGCGAATCAAATGCCTTGCTTATGTAGTAATAGGCATGAGCATTGTATCTGTTGACAAGTTTCTCTCCCTGGTACCTCTGGTAGGTACATGCACGAAAATTCTCCAGCTGCCCATTTTCCGGATCGGGTTGTGTAATACCAAAAGTATGAAAATTGCGATAGCTGATCATCCCTATGGCCCTTGCTGCCATTAGCCCTTTGGCGCCGGCATGAGGTACATCGGTAAAAAATGTGGGGTCAGCCTCAAGTGCCATACGCTGTGCTTCATTAAATGCCTTGCACCAGGGGCTGGTGCGTGCACCTGCCACCAGGAATATCAATCTTTCAATAAGCCCCGGATGCATATAACTCCATTCCAATCCCTGGAAAGCGCCCAGAGAAGCTCCTATAATCAAATCAATCTTTTCTATACCCAGATGCTTGCGCAGTATTTCGTGGGCGTTTACCATATCCCTGATTGTAATCAAAGGAAAATCTGAAAGGTAAGGATTGCCGGTTTCCGGATTTAGCGAATGCGCTCCCGTACTTCCATAACAAGATCCCAGTACATTGGCACAGACAACATTAAACCTTTCTGTATCCACATACCTCCCCGGGCCTACAATCCCCGGCCACCAATCGAGCGGGTTAGAATTGCCCGTCAAAGCATGACAAACCCAAACAAGGGGCTTATGATGACTCAGATCTCCCAGCACATCATACGCTATGTCTATTTGGGGTAAAACCGTTCCGCTTTCGGTGGTAAAAGGATGAGGATAACTTAATACTTCAGGCATAAACATTAGATTTGGAAGCTTTCAGAAAATTATTTTGTGCAAAAATGCAAAAATAGAGCTTATTCCATAAAATGGAAGCTTTTTGTTTTGATTTTAATCTGCTGCAATGGATAGCATTTTGCGTATTTTTGCCCAGACCCGCATCAAAACGATCATATTCTAAAACACAAGGCTCCATGAACTCTTACTACGAACGAAGAATAACTGAAACAGAAAAAATCATTGAACAACTACAAAAAAAGGACAACTACCTGAGCATGGGCAGACTGGCAGGTTTCATTCTGATGGTTACAGGTTTGATCATCAGCATTAGCACCGGATCTTTAGTTGCCATCGCCATTACCGTGCTATTGATTATTGCATTCGTCCAGGTTGTTTTGTTTCATTTAAAAAATCATGCTGAATTAACGAAAGAGACCACCCGCAAACAACTGTTGGACAATGAAATAAGATCACTCAATCTGGAAGTGAACAAATACTATCCCGGGACAGCCTTTCGCGATCCCAATCATGACTACACGCTTGATATGGATATTTTTGGCAAGAAAGGGTTGTTTCATTATTTAAACCGCTGCGCCACCGGAGTAGGAAACAAGGCACTGGCAGGGTGGCTTTCAGATGAACCTGTACTTGACACCATCCAGAAAAGGCAGCAAGCCATAAAAGAACTTGCGCAGAAAAAATCATGGTGCGAAAAATTCAGGGTCGAATTATTTGAACGCAAAATCAAAGATTTTGATGCAGAGCATTTGCCCGAAATCGAAAAAACAATTCCGCCTCCCAAAAAGATAAAAAGATGGCTTATTGTTTCCTTCACCCTGCTCTCAATCTCCATTGGGTTGATTGTTTTTGCAGGAATAAATGCGTCATTGCTCCTATTGCCTGTTTTTTTCAACTACTTTCTTAATGCCAGAATGAACCGGTTTACCAGCACCATCAAAATACAGCTGGAAGGGAGAGAAAAAACCCTAAGTGATTATCATTACATACTCAATACCTTCGAAGCAGAAGAATTTTCCGCACCATATCTTAAAAACTTACAGGAAGATCTCCTGCTGGAGAAAAACAAAGCCA
Source organism: Sphingobacteriia bacterium (assembly GCA_011390575.1). Lineage (GTDB taxonomy): Bacteria > Bacteroidota > Bacteroidia > Bacteroidales > UBA7960 > SKVR01. The sequence goes on along the minus strand of JAABSE010000002.1, from coordinate 91,962 downwards.
CTGATGCCATCGCTCGTTTACGGGGTTTGAGCAGCAAGCTCGACTATTCTCTCAACATGATCGTAGGAGCCATTCTTAATTATTTCTTTTTGTGGGACATTTTGATGTGCATGAAAATTTCATCCTGGTTTGACCAATATGCATCCAAAACCCATCGCTGGTTTAAAGTGGCCGGACAACTGGAAGCACTCATAAGTCTGGCCAATCTTGAAAACAACCACCCGGATTGGAATTATCCCGAATTTATCGCAAATAATTTCGAATTATCAGGGACAGAAATGGGTCATCCCCTAATTGCAAAAAAAGAACGGGTCAATAATAGTTTTCAATGGACAGAAAGTTCTTTCATCACCATTGTTACCGGTTCTAATATGGCAGGAAAGAGTACCTTTCTTAGAACTCTGGGGGTAAATATCATTCTGGCCAAAGCAGGTGCACCGGTATGCGCTGAGAAGCTTACAATCAGCCTCTTCCGTATTATGACCTACCTTACCATAACCGATTCGCTGAGTGAAAATACCAGCACGTTTTACCGCGAAATTCTCAGGTTGAAAAAAATACTGGATAGCGTGAGGGATGATAACAATGTGCTTCTTTTGCTTGACGAATTACTGCGGGGTACCAATTCAGCAGACAAAGCAAAGGGAAGCATGGCCATAACGCGTGAATTAATCAATCATCAAGTACCCGCAGTAATTGCCACACATAACTTAGAACTAGCAGAGATGCAAAATAATTATCCTGCTGAAATCACCAATTATTATTTTGATATTATTATTGACGATAATAACAAAATGAAATTTGATTACAAGCTGAAACCCGGAGTTTGTAATACCTTTAATGCTTCACTTTTACTAAAAGAAATCGGCATTGATATCAGGGAGTGAGGGATTGTTTTTTAACAGGAAAAGTTGTATTTTTACGGTTGGTTAATTATTTCTATCATGCACATTATCAACCCCATATATGACACTGCATTCAAGTACCTGATGCAAAACAAAAAAATTGCACGCAGGGTGCTGGAGATCATTCTTGAAAAGAAAGTTTTCGACATTGAGTTTAAATCGCAGGAAACCACTGCTTACGACGAAACGCGCCTGCTGAAGTTTTACAGACTTGATTTTATCGCTACCATTGATACTGATGAGGGCACTAAAGAAACCGTACTGATCGAACTGCAAAAGTCAAAATACAGCACCGATCTGCAACGATTCCGGAATTACCTTTCAGCAGCATACAGATCAGGTGCATCAACAGTTCAGGAGAAAAAACGCCCCCAATACGATACAAAAGGCATATATCCCATTATCGCCATTTACATACTGGGATACAATGTTGCTGAAATACCTTATATGGCCGTTAAGGTAGACAGAAAAGTTATCAACCTGTCTGATAAAAAACCGGTGCAGGTGGAAAGTGATTTTATCAATTATCTTACCCATGTATCGCATATCATTCAGATAAAAAGATTACCCAAAAAACGGCAAACCCAGCTGGAACACTTTATATCCTTTTTCAACCAGGCCAACCAAACAAGCTACCGGTATATCCTCGATCTGAAAACAATACCCCCAGGGATGCAGGATATAGCTACCCATCTTCAGAAGCCTGTTTTAGACGACAAGTTGCGCAGGCAAATGGAAGCAGAAGAAGAAATAGACAATATTTTCGCTCCGGTAGAACATGAGCTGGAAAGGGTACGAGAAAGTCTGGAGCTGGAAAAAGATAAACTTAAAGCCGAACAAAAACGTGCCGAAGAAGAAAAGCTTAGGGCAGAACAAGAAAAACTGAGAGCTGAAGAGGAGAAACAAAGAGCTGAAGAGGAGAAACAAAGAGCTGAAGAGGAGAGAAAAAGCAAAAGACTGATCCAGTCAAAACTTGCTGAAATACTCTTTAAGCAAGGACTCTCCATAGAAGAAACAGCAGCTGAACTGGATATAACAGCACAAGAATTAAAAGAAATGCTCAATCTCTAACACACATTCTTACAACAAAGGAAAGCCCCTTCAATCATATCAGTTGAAGAGGCTTTTTTTATCACAATCCCAGAAGTGCTATTTCTGAAAGTGGGCCAGATAGTTTTCCAATCCATAAGTTTTGCACATTCCGGCAAACTCTTCAAACAATGCATCATTAAAAGGCACGCCCTTATCTTTTCTGTACATCCAGGTATCATGCTCTTTCTCGCCAGCGGTATAAATTCTCTTTTCACCAGGCATTTTCTGCGAAGCACGCAATTCTCTGAGAATATTACCGGTTGTCTTTTTAAAATCAGCCGGCTCAGTAAAAGCATTGATATCAATGGCTATAAAGAAATGACCCAGGGGATAAGGAACTTTCTTTCCATCTTTTATACCCAGCAGCATTTTCATATAAGCTCCCTGCTGCAAGGCAGAAGAAAGAATCTCAACTACCGTGGCATAACCATAACCTTTGTAACCACCGGTTTCTTCTCCAACTCCACCCAGAGGTGTGAAAGCAGCTTTACCGGCAATTAAGTCTTCCAAAACTTCAACAGAATTGGTTTTCGACTCGCCGTTTTTGTCAATCACCCAACCTTTGGGCATCTCTTTTCCTTGTCTTGCATATACCTCCACTTTTCCACGTTGTGTAATAGAAGTAGCACAGTCGAGCAAAAACGGAAAGTCCTCATCACTGGGCATACCAAAAGTCATTGGGTTGGTTCCCAGCATATTCTCTACACCAAATGTAGGTGCAATAGAGGGTCTGGCATTGGTTCCGGTAATACCAATCATATCCTGCTCTGTGGCCATCAAGGGATAATATCCGGCAAAACCGTAGTGGGTAGAATTACGAACTGCTACCATACCCATTCCATATTTTTTGGCTTTATCAATAGCCATTTGCATGGATTTGTAAGAAATCACGTGCCCCATCCCATTATGTCCGTCTACTACCGCTGTGGCTGGCGATTCCTTAACAACCTCAAAATTGGTAACAGGGTTGAGAATACCGTCATTTATCCTATCCAGATAAATGGGTTTTAGTCTGTTTACTCCATGAGAGTCAAAACCGAGTTTGTCAGCTTTAACCAACACATCCGCAACAATTTTCGCATCGGCCTCGGGTATTCCCGCCTTAGCCATTACCTCAACCATAAATTTCTCAATCACATCAAAGGGAATAAATCTTTCTTCTTTTGCCATAACTTGTTTGTTTTTAGATTTGGATTAGTTTCTGTAAATATAAGATATTGTATCGTCAAAAAAAACATACAATATCTAAAAAAAGTAATTTATGCGTTGAAATATACAATAAAATTGACAGGGTGAAAAATGATTTTAATATATTTGCGAAATGATTTCCGATCGATAAGTTATAATATTGAAAAACTTCGAGCTTCAACAGAAATGGAGTACAAACATAATTTCTTAAAAAGATCCGAAAAGACTTCCCGGGTCCGTATAATTATGGGATTATTTCTCACTATCTACAGCATTTACTTAGTGTGGGATTATCCCTCCAATTTGGGTTCAATCCTTATATTTTTTATATGGGGAGTGAATTCTTTTTTTGAAGGCATAGGGATCCCTCCGGCAAGTCTGATTGGGAAAAAATTCATTTTGGTAAATGACGAAAAGATCCATTTCAAGTTTTCTCTATTGAAGCAAGGCATACTGCTGCACACCAAAGACATTGACAAAATTGATCTTTGGCCCGGAAGTATTCTTGTAGTTTACAAAAATAAAAAAAACCGGAAAATAGATTTACGTGATCTCAACCCTCAAACCCGACACGACGCTCTTATGGCCATTGCGGCGGTAGCTGAAAGAAGGCAAATCAAATACAGAAAACATGGCTATCTTGAACACTACAACTGAACACTATCTGCTTATATTCCGTTTAAATGTAAAGGTTATGAATTTTACAAAACATTCAATAAATTGTTGAACTATAAAAGCACAATGAGTTTTTGTTTTCCTTTCGAGAAAATAATCTCGACGCTTTAAAAATTGAAAAATCATATGGCACGGACAAAAGAATTACTCGGACTTATCGCAGGATTTGCAGCCGGAACTTTTTTGGGAGCAATCTTTGTTGCTACCGATAAATCCGGTTCGGATAAAACAAATAAAAAAGAACAGGAAAAGGTGAAGGAAGCAAAAGTTGTCATCGAGAAATAGTCGGATTCTCACTTTTTATTTTTCACTGTCAGGTATTCTGAAACCCAATCAGCCTTGCAGGTTATACAAGATAAACCTACAGGGCCCTGGAAGTCTTCATTTTGCATTCTTGTTGCATGGTTGAACTGCACGAAAACAATAAACCCAACTTCAGGAAGCTATCATCTAACCGTTTACTTACTTTTTGACGGTTTCATGCTTATTAAACTTCTTAACTACTTACCCATGGAAAGCACAGAAAAGGGAGGCGTCAAACTTTACGAATTTTCCAATCTTAGAAGTTTTGGTGGAATAAAACATTTCATTACCAGCCGCACAGGAGGATTCAGCAAAGGCCCCTTTGCAGGGATGAATACGGGGTTTCATGTGGGCGACAACGACTGGGACGTATTACAAAACCGTAACAAACTTGCTGCCTCGGTAAATATCAATATCAGTCAGTTTACTTTTGCCAACCAAACCCACAGCAGCAATATTGCCATTATTGACACTGCCGGCAAAGGTAAAGGAAGTGCCGATTGCAAAACAGCTATCCACAACACGGATGCACTCATTTGCCGAACACCCGGGATATGTATCTGTATTCAAACTGCCGATTGCGTCCCCCTTCTTCTTTTCGACCCTGTAAATCATGTAATTGCTGCTATTCATGCCGGTTGGCGGGGAACACTAAAAAAAATAACAGAAGCCACCGTACTGATGATGATGCATACCTTCGAAACCCATCCCTCTGATTTAATAGGTGGAATAGGCCCTTCCAATGGCCCCTGCTGCTATGAGGTAGGTGAAGATGTCGTTTCTGAGGTTAAGAAGTCGCTAAGCAATCCGAAAGATGTAATAAAACCTTCACAACAAAAAGGTAAGTATATTTTCGATCAGTGGCAAGCCAATTTTAATCAATTGACAGGTTTGGGAGTAAAACCTGAAAACATAGAATTGTCAGGTATCTGCAGTCAGTGTCAATCAGACATATTTTTTTCTTCACGAAAAGACAAGGGTGTCACAGGCAGAACAGCCTCCGGAATTATGTTAACAAAGCCTTCGCCAGCATAATTCTATTGGTTTAAACTTCAAAAATTGTAACTTACCATTACACTTCTTTGTTATCTAATGGAAAACAGAGAACAATAATTCCTATTTTTGCCAAAAAGTCATCTATGCCTTTTAAAGTTAAATCAGAATTTCAACCCACCGGTGATCAACCTGAAGCCATCCGACAGCTTACGGAGGGACTAAAGGCAGGCTTACCCTATCAGACTCTGCAGGGGGTTACAGGTTCAGGAAAGACCTTTACCATTGCCAATGTGGTGGAAAAAATTCAAAAACCTACCATAGTATTAAGTCATAATAAAACCCTGGCAGCCCAGCTATACGGAGAATTCAAACAATTCTTTCCCGATAATGCAGTAGAGTATTTTGTTTCTTACTACGATTATTATCAGCCCGAGGCTTTTATTCCAACCACCAACACATACATAGAAAAAGACCTTTCCATCAATGATGAAATTGAAAAACTCCGTCTGAGTGCTTCAAGTGCATTGCTATCGGGACGCAGAGATGTATTGGTGGTAAGTTCAGTAAGTTGCATCTATGGCATTGGTAATCCGGATGATTTTAACGAAAACATAATCAGAATCAACCGTGGAGATGTTATCAGCCGCAACAAAATGCTTCATCAGCTTGTGGGCAGTCTTTACAGTCGCACCCAGGCTGATTTTACAAGAGGAACCTTCAGGGTAAAAGGCGATACGGTAGATGTATTTCCGGCATATGCCGACCATGCTTTCCGGATCATTTTCTGGGATGACGAGATTGAAACCCTGGAAAGCTTTGATCCACTGACAGGTCATAAGCTGGATAGTTTTGATCAAATAGCCATATATCCCGCCAATATTTTTGTCACATCCAAAGACAGGATGGCTCATGCCATAAGGCTAATCCAGGATGATCTGGTTAAGCAGGTGGAATATTTCAACGATATAGGCAGGCCATTGGAAGCCAAACGACTGGAAGACAGAGTTAATTATGACCTGGAAATGATAAGAGAACTGGGATATTGTTCTGGTATTGAAAACTATTCCCGCTATTTTGACGGGAGACAACAAGGGTCCCGCCCCTTTTGCCTGCTGGATTTTTTCCCTGATGATTACCTTATGGTAATTGATGAAAGCCATGCTACCATTCCGCAAGTCCATGCCATGTACGGGGGCGACAGATCCCGCAAGCAAAACCTGGTTGAATATGGCTTCCGGCTACCAGCAGCTATGGACAACCGACCCTTGAAATTTGAGGAGTTTGAAAACATCCTTAACCAGGTGATCTTTGTGAGTGCTACACCAGCCGATTATGAGCTCAAAAAGTCTGAAGGAGTTGTGGTTGAACAGCTTATCAGACCCACTGGTCTGCTTGAACCTGTGATCGAAATCAAACCGAGTCTGAATCAGATTGATGATTTGCTCCACCAGATTAACCTTCGGACTGAAAAAGGTGAAAGGACGCTTGTAACAACCCTTACCAAAAGGATGGCAGAAGAACTCAATAAATACCTTGAAAATGCTGGCATTAAATGCAGATACATACACTCTGATGTGGATACAGTGGAAAGAATTGAAATTCTGCGCGATTTGCGACTGGGGGTAATTGATGCACTCATTGGGGTAAACCTGCTGCGTGAAGGACTTGACTTGCCTGAAGTTTCACTGGTGGCCATACTGGATGCTGATAAAGAAGGGTTTTTGCGCTCTGAAAGATCCCTGACCCAAACCGCAGGAAGAGCAGCGAGAAATCTTAACAGCAGAGTTATCATGTACGCTGATAAAATTACAGACTCAATGCAACGAACCATTGACGAAACCAATCGCAAACGCGAAAAGCAGCTCAAATACAATGAGGAAAATAATATTACACCGGAACAAATCAAAAAATCAGTTGAAGCTATTCATGGGCAAACCTCGGTAGCCGATACCCGCACCAAAGCTTCTCAGGCATACATTGAGAAGGAAGAAGTGGACATTGCAGCCGATCCGGTAATTCAGTATATGAGCAAAGAACAATTGCAAAAAGCCATGAACAATACCCGCAGGCAAATGGAAAAAGCGGCCAAAGCGTTAGACTTTATTGAAGCAGCCAGATTAAGAGATGAAATGTTTGCCCTCGAGAAAATATTTAAAGAGAAATTTATTTAGCAGGCACCCTGGAGAAGAGTAACGGGAAAGAAATAACTAAATGCAAACAGCTGATTAACAAGAATCAAAAACGAGTTCCAACAGGACAATAGAACGATTCGATCAATTGATCCTGAGTATATAACTTCAAAAAAATGACTTCACGAAATGGATTTGAAAAAACTACTATTAACAAATAAGGTTGATCCCGCGCCTTTATTCAAACCGGAACTCAACCGGGAGAATACATTATTCATGGACTTCAGCACGAGTAATACGGAAATGAAATCAGTTGATTTTTCAAATGAAGCTTCCATGAACCGATTCGTATTCAGCAAAATAAAAAAGGCTGATAAGACTTATGGTTACGGAGGATATCTGGAGGATAGGGAATTGTATAAGCGCAGTGCTGTTTTTGACATTGCTGGAGGTAAAAGCCGGAGTATACATCTTGGCATTGACGTTTGGACTCAGGCTGAGAAACCCATATACTGTCCTCTTGACGGTAAAGTGCACAGTTTCAAAAACAATATTAGTTACGGAAATTATGGTCCTACCATTATTCTCAGCCATAAACTGGGCAAGCAGGTCTTTTACACCCTATATGGCCATTTAAGTAAGGAATCTCTTAATGGGTTATATCCCGGCAAGACCATAGAAAAAGGAAACATCCTTGCATACGTAGGCGATTCAAAAGTCAATGGAGAATGGCCTCCGCATCTGCATTTTCAGGTTATAACAGACATGAAAGACTACGACGGAGATTATCCCGGAGTTTGCAGCAAAGAAGAAATTAAAACATACCAGGAGCTTTGCCCCGACCCCATTGCTTTTTTTCCTATGATTAAGCAGTAAGCCCGATTTTTGTTGTATAAACTCAAATAAAATAATAGTTTTGCACATAATCTTCCAGTTACAAAAAAAGAACAGATAATCGTGGATATATTCGATAAAACAACACAAAATATGGGGCCATTGGGTCAATATGCCGACCGTATACATGGCTATTTTGCTTTCCCTAAGCTTGAGGGAAATATTTCTAACCACATGAAATTTCGTGGCAAAGAAAAACTGGTCTGGAGCCTCAACAATTACCTGGGCCTGGCAGACCATCCAGAAATACGTAAAGTTGATGCTGAGGCTGCCAGAGATTACGGATTGGCCTTGCCTATGGGTGCGCGCATGATGTCGGGTCAGACCGACCTGCACGAGCAGCTGGAAAGAGAACTGGCCGCTTTTGTAGGAAAAGAATCGGCTTACCTGCTCAACTATGGTTACCAGGGCATGGTTTCTATTATTGATGCCATGGTCAATCGAAAAGATGTGATTGTTTATGATTCCGAATCTCATGCCTGCATTGTGGATGGAGTGAGACTTCACATGGGAAAACGTTTTGTTTTTCCTCATAACAATATTGAAAACCTCAAAAAGCAACTTGAAAGAGCTACAAGGGTAACCAATGAAACCGGAGGAGGTATCCTTGTAATTACCGAAGGAGTTTTTGGTATGTCAGGCGACCTGGGCAAACTGGACAAAATTGTAGCTTTAAAAAAGCAATACAATTTCCGGCTTTTCGTGGATGATGCACATGGTTTTGGAACAATGGGACCAACCGGAGCGGGTGTGGGCGAACATCTGGATGTTAATGATGGTATTGATATTTACTTTGGCACCTTTGCCAAAGCCATGGCCTCCATCGGTGCTTTTGTTGCTTCCACCAAAGAAGTTATCTATTACCTGATGTACAACATGCGCAGCCAGATATTTGCCAAATCACTCCCCATGCCTTTGGTGGTAGGTGCATTGAAAAGACTGGATATGGTGCGCAAACATCCTGAACTGCGAGAAAATCTCTGGAAAATTACCAATGCACTGCAAAAAGGTCTGCGCGAACGCGGTTTTAATTTAGGAAACACCGAATCTCCTGTTACTCCGGTATTTCTCTCCGGAGAAACCAGCGAAGGAACCAACCTTGCCTTTGATCTGCGGGAAAATTATAATATCTTCTGTTCGGTTGTTGGATATCCGGTGGTTCCCAAAGGAATAATTATCATACGGATAATTCCTACGGCTGTGCATACGCTGGATGATGTGGAATACACACTGGATGCTTTCACCGCTATCAAGAGAAACCTTGATGAAGGCAAATACTCTTCAGGTGAGATTGTTAATATCAAAGAAAACAAAGAAGTTTAGAGCTGATTATATTTCTTCTCACAGATAATATGCTGTGCGAAGGTAAAACAAAGGCTGTTTCAGAAAATCATGCGGCTCAGGCCGGTTGTCAACAGACAATGATTTTTATTTCTGAAACAGCCTTTTATTGAATAATTCTACTAAGGTTAATGAAAAAAATAAGATTTCCAGCACTATCACCCGTACTCTCCTCTCAATCCACTAACTATTAATTAACCATTAATATTTTTTCTCTATTCTCTATTCTCTGCCTTACTCAGCGGAACCGTAATAACAAACTCAGCTCCATTCCGCAGATTATTTACGGAAATACCTCCTCCCATATTCCTTTCAATAATCGTTTTGGACATATACAGACCCACGCCGGTACCTTTCCCTTGTTCTTTGGTCGTAAAATAAGGTTCAAAGATCTTATGCAGAACAGAAGGGTTAATACCTCCTCCGTTATCGATTATTTTCAAAACAGCAAATTCATCTTTCCTTTGCCCGGAAATTCTGATTACAGGGACTGGAGTCTGGTTATCGGTTAGTGCATCTTTTGCATTATTAATAATATTCAGTAAGACCTGGGCAAATTCACTGGAATAGCCAAACAAAGCGATATCCTTATCTATTTCAGTAATGAGCCGTATACCTGAGTTTTTCAAGGTAGCATCAAGAAATGATACCGAAGTTTTTACCACATCATATAGTGCAAATGCCTGCTTTTCCTTGTTAGGTTTGAAGAAATTTCTGAAATCGTCGATGGTACCTGACATATGCTGAAGCACAGATTTGATATTTTCCTCACTCTTGGCAAGGTATTCTTCATCTATTTCACCAAAGCGAAAAGCATCGGTCAGGTCATAAACCATCAGGCCGATGGCATTGAGGGGTTGACGCCACTGATGAGCAATATTTCCTATCATCTCACCCATGGCGGCTTGTCGTGATTGCAACAGCATCAATTCATCCTTTTCCCTGTTTTTATTCACTTCAGCTTCAATCTGGCTTTCCAGGTTTTCATTAAGCTCCTGTAAGAGTTCCTTCTGCAGCTTCAGTTCGCTTTCTACCGTTTTTCTTCTTTCCACTTCCTGATTCAGATCCTGGTTCAGCATCTTATACTCCCAATTGGAAACCTCCATTTCCATCAGGGTTTTCTCAAGTTTCTCCTCAATTAATTTACGTTCAGTAATTTCCTCCTTAATGGCCAGGTATTCCAGTATATTTCCCTCAGCATCTTTAATGGGTGTGATGGTGGCAGACTCCCAGTAATATCCACCTTTCTTGTTTTGATTCTTGAATTCACCTTTCCAAACTTTACCACTGGAAATGGTTTCCCACAACTCTTTATAATACCAATCGGGTTGGTCGCCGGATTTTAGAATACGTGGGTTTTTCATGTAAGCTTCTCCGAAGGAATACCCGGTAGTTTCTTCAAATCTGGGGTTAGCAAAAATAATATTCCCTTCCAAATCTGTAATAACAATGGTGTTTGCACTTTGCATTACTGCTTCTTCCAGGCGTTTGAATAAAATCTTATCCTGGATTGAGCCGGGTTGGATTTTTTCTATAGTATTATGTAAACTCTCCAACCGTTTCCTGAGCTTTTCTTCTGAGGTTATATCCCTGATAGTCATCAGAAATAACTCTGGATTGTCATCAGGAACGGAAAGATTTATGATAAGGCTTTTTATGGGCTCCGGGGAAAGCCGGAATCTGAATTCGATATCCTTTTTTTTGCCGGATTTACTCAGACATGATGTTTTTTGATGAATGAGCGTGGCAAGGTCTGGTTCAAATAATTCATCAACCATGGTCTTTCCTACTGACAAAAGTTTTACATCCAAAAGTTCTGATGCCCGTTTATTAAGGTAAAGAACGACAAGTTCATTTGTAAAAACCAAAACCGGCAGAGGCAATACATTAAGAAAAGATTCCGGTAGTTTGATATACCCTGAGGTAGTAAGATCTTGTTTATGTATTTTCATTATTAGGTTGGTCAACTGTAGAAAAAACCTCAAGCTTTATGGCCTCAGAGGTTTCAGCAAAAACGGTTTTCAATTCTGGAAGGTAACTCATTGAATCTTCAAATTCGCTTCCCTTATTAAGCTTATCCATGGTTTTCAGCACTTCAAACATCCTTGTGCAACCTATGGTACCGCAAAGTCCTTTTAATGTATGAACAGAGGTATAATATGATTCGAGGTTTTTTTCTGCTTTGCAGTTGTCAAGCTCAAGCATTAACTCTTTTGAGTCATCAATAAAGCTTTGGAAGAGCTCCACCAAAAATTCAGGTTTGCCAGCGGTGCTTTTTTTCAGCATTGCAAAGGTGGTAGAATTCAGAAACGGATAGTTTTCAAATTGAGTCATAAACTCCCTTTTTATTTAACTAGTAAATTACTTCCTGGATGTTTTCTCATGTTTTATAAGATGTTGCCCCTTCCAGATATCTATCTTTTTATATAATTCGGTGGCGTTGATAGGCTTGCTGATAAAGTCATTAACTCCGGCAGCAAAATAAATATCTTTATCCTCATCAAGCACATTGGCGGATAGTGCAATCACCGGAGGGTATGTTCTGGATTGAAGCTTCATCATCTGCAGAGTTTCCAGTCCGTCCATTACCGGCATTACCATATCAAGTAAAACAACATCAAAATCATATTTTTCCAACTGTTGCAATGCTTCTTTTCCATTATTCGTCATCACTGTATCGCACTGAGCGTGGCCAAGCATTAGCGAAAGTACCTTCTGATTGATTTTTTGATCCTCAACACACAGTACTCTGGTTCCCTTGATGTTTCCAAGGATTTTATCGGGAGATACTTCTATATTTTTTTCTTCTTTAAGAGCTTCTCCGGAAGGAAGAGTGGCAAAAAAGGTAAAATAAAATACTGAACCCCGGGGTTCTTTCTGCTCTATCCCAATACTACCTTCAAGCATATCTACAAGTTTTCTTGATATGGCAAGTCCGGCACTCATTTTATCCTTTTTCAACAAAAGAAAATCATCCTGTACACGGCCCGGATTGAGGATCGCGTTAATGGCTTCGCTATCAAGCTGGCACTGATTGTTGGATACTTCAACCATGAGCATTGCCCTGTTGTCAACAATATTTTCCAGTTTGAATGCAATTTTCACCGTACCCTTATCAACATTCTCTGCGATAATAGAAACCAAATTGGTAATAACCTGATACAAGCGCGTTTGGTCTGAAATAATTTGCCGGGGGATGGCGGGTTGAATATCAACCTCCAGTTGAATCTCCTTGGAGCGGGTAAGAGCTGTAAATAAAGAGGATATTTTATCAGAAAGTTGTGAAAGGCTGAAAACACTTTTGTTGAGCCTGAACTTTCCGGCTTCCATACGCTGTAAATCAAGGATATTGTTAATGGTATTCAACAAGCCAACACTGGAGTCTTTTATGGTTTTGGCCAACTCCATCTGTTTTTTGTTGAGATTCGAATTGAAAAGAAAGTCTACCATCCCCATTATACCGGTGATGGGGGTTCTCATTTCATAACTCATATTGGCAAGCACCTGCTGCTTGGCTTCTGAAGTTTTGAGTGCAATTTCTGCATGGTGCTGAAGTTCCTGGGTGTACTTCTGCTCTGTAATATCCTGCACGGTAAAAACACTGCTTACCTTTTCTCCTTTTTCGTTAAAAATAATTTTTCCACTGGAGAACATATGCTTTACAACACCTTCGTGCGTAATGATCCGATAGTTAGCCGTGATATTGCTCCCGGCATCTTTTTTCAAAAGTTTCTTCTCAAAATTGAGGAATACTTCTTTATCGTCAGGATGGATTATCTCAAGCAATTTGGAATAATCGTAAAACTTTCTTCTTTCGGGAGAAATATCCAGAATGTCGAAAAATGTCTCAGAAAAAGCACATTCCTCTGATTTGAGATCCTTTTCCCAGTTTCCGATTTTGGCAATACGTTGCACCTCCTCCAGTCTATCCTGGTTTTCGCGCAGTACTTTTTCCAGGTTTTTGGATTCTATGATTTGTCCAAATTTTTCCGAAATATTTTTCAACAAAATCTTTTCACTGAAATGAAAAGGGTCTTTGTTGATATTGGGTTTTTCTTCCAGGTAAACGACCTTGATAAAGCCCAGTTTCTTTTTCTGAACCTTAATGGGCACGGAGTAGGACCAGTTGGTATCGCGGAAATTTTTGGATGAGTAGGTCTTTTTATCAAAAACAATCTGCACGCCAATATCATGACTGTATTTGAGGCCAACAGGAATTATTTCCAGCGATTTTTCCATGATCTCCTCAAAGGTAATTCCCGGAACTCCGGAAATATCAGTAATATCATAAAGACAATTGAGCTGCTTGATTTTCTGATTCAGACTGGCAGTTAGTTCGCTGTATGTCTGCTCCGATTTTTTCTTTTCGGTAACATCCGAAATAAGGGCAACACATCCCTTGGCTTTGAGGTTTTCATCAAGGATAGGTGCCGAACTCATATTGGCCCACATTACATCTTCGGCCAGGTTTTTCATTTTGATCTCATAATGATCTGAGATTCCCATCTTTTGCAGCTCAACTTTTTCCAGGAACAATTTTTCGTCATCGGGTGTGAGCATAAATTTCTCAAAGTACTTTCCGATCAGCTGATTTTTATCTGTTGCGCCCAGAACTTTGCAGGCCTTAAGATTAACGAATTCTATGATATTGTTCTGGTCAAGTACAATTAATCCCTCATTAAGTGTTTTTATCAAGGTTTGATAATTCTCTTCACTTTGCCTTAAAGCTTTCTCTGTTATCACCTTATCCTGAAGAGTGCTTTTGAGCCTGTCGATGTGTTTTCTCTTCTCCTTAAATCTGCTGAATATCAGTGCTGAAAATAATCCCAGGAAAATAAGGAACAGGATTACAATGATGAGGATAAACAGGTTTCGCTCCAGCCGGAAGCGATAAAGTTCTTCTTTGCGTTGAGCATCGGTAACTTTTTCATTAAAATAAGATATCCGGTTCAGGAGCTGACTGTTGTAAATTTGTTTGTTCAGATCGGTATAAAGTTGCAGATTTCGATATGACTCTTCCAGGTTACCCATTGAATCGTAAACCTGAGATAAGTTGAGGTAATTATCGCGCATAAACGACTTTATTCCTACTTCTGAAACAATGTCCAGGCTTTGCCCCAGATATTTCAAAGCCTCCTGATAATTTCCTTTTCTTTGATGCACCATCCCGATATTGCGCAGGATAACTGCTTTCAACCCTACGACATTTACTTCACCGAGCAAATCATGGGCTGTTGAATAATAAAAAAGAGCAGTATCATAGTCTTCACGTTCTCTGTGGATGTTTCCAATATTATTGTTCAGGGAAGCTATGTGCTGCATATCATTACTCAATCTTGCAAGTTGCATGGCTTTCTGATAGTATTCCTGCGCCTTTTGCACATCTTTTTCATACCAGTGAAAATTACCCATACCTGCATAGGAAGTAATGATCTGGTTGGTATCTGCTACCTGAATTGCATTTTCAAGGGCTTCATCATAATACCCCATGGCAATTTTATTTTCACCAAGATTTCGGTAAACGATACCCAGATTGTTTGCGGATAAGGCAATGAGAGAGTTGAAAGCATTTTCTTTGGCCAGGTTGTAAGCATCATATATTAAGCCAAGGGCATCATAAATATTTCCTTTGTAGCGAAAGATAGAACCGGTAAAATTGTACGTTTCGATTTGTAGTCTTTTATTCTGAGTGCTTTTTGCATAATCGTAAATAGAATCAAAATAAGAGAGAGCTGTGTCAAAACGAGCTTCGTTAAAATACAACTCAGCCATACAGCGCATAGCGGCCATTTTTAAATCTAAGTTGCCCATCTCTGAAGCATGATGATAAGCAATACTGGCAAACTCCATACGAGCATTGTGCGACCAGCGAATCCTGTCGGAAGATTTATTAATCCATTCCTGTATCGCCAGGTTTTTTTCTTCAGCGGAGAGATCTTCCCATGAAACAATATCAAATGATTCTACAGCCTCATTATTGGAGTAGGCCTGAAAGGAAAATGCGAAAAGCAAAAATAAAAAAATGGTGAAACACTGTACCCGATGGTTCATGAAGAAAATATTGGTTCAAAATTCATGGAAAATTACAAAAAATCAGTGAATTATCCTTAAAAACCAAGGCTTATTGCCACATTTCATATTTATGGGATTTACTCTAATAAAGTTTAGACCTTTTAGAGAAAAATGATAATAAGATGTTTTCAAACCCGGCATTGATATCGGCAGCAATGAAATCAATTTGGTATTGCATGCATTTTAACTTAAGATTATGATAAAACTTTGCCAGTTCTTTTGAATACAGATCTTTCATCTGCGTAGGGTTAATTTTTATCTCTTTTGCGGTTTCCATGTCGATAAACCGGTAAGGTCTGTTTTGATATTCCAGATCAAACTCTTTCTTTTTATCAAATACATGAAAGAGCACCACTTCGTGCTTATTGTGTTTGAGATGTTGCAGGGCATCAAAGATTTCATCAGGCTGCCCTATGTTTTCCATCATATCGCTGAAGATGACTACCAGTGAGCGTTTATGAATTTTGTCGGCTATTTCATGCAGGATCTTTGCAGGGTTGGATTTTTGATTGAGTTGTTGAGTATTTCTTTGCAACAGTTTTTCGAGCGTTGCAAAAAGCATTTTGTTATGTGCGGGGTTAGATTTTGCAGGGGTATGCACCTCCAGCTTTTCACCAAAAACACTAACCCCTGATGCATCTCTCTGTTTTTTAAGTACATACATAAGCGATGCCGCGGCCTGAACAGAAAAATCAATTTTCGATACCGTATCATCAGATTCACCCCATGAGGGGAAATACATGGAAGAGGAATTATCAATGACCAACTGGCATCTGAGGTTGGTTTCTTCTTCAAATTTCTTTACGTACAACCTTTCAGTGCGCGCATATAGGCGCCAGTCAATATTTTTGGTTGATTCTCCGGGATTGTAAATGCGATGCTCTGCAAATTCAACAGAAAAACCATGAAAGGGGCTTTTATGAAGTCCTGTAAGGAACCCTTCAACCACCTGTCTTGCCCGTAGTTCCAGGTTCTCAAACCTTTTATACCGTGAAGTTTCTAAAGGAGGGTTCACCATTGAAGTGTATTATAATGGAAATGGAAAATGAAAGGGTGTCTTGCGCAATGGAAGACACCCCTGATTACTATCGGGAATCCTTTAATATACTAAAGAAGGTTTTCGATTTTGGCGGTAAGCATAGATTTGGGAACTGCTCCTACTTGCTTATCAGCTACTTCACCATTTTTGAAAAACAGTATGGTAGGAATATTACGAATACCATATTTCTGAGCTACCTCAGGATTGCTGTCTACATCGAGTTTCCCCACTACAGCTTTCCCTTCATACTCTGTAGAGATCTCACTTACTATCGGAGCAACCATTCGGCATGGTCCGCACCATTCAGCCCAAAAATCAACCAGTACCGGTTTATCTGATTTAAGAACTAATTCTTCAAAGTTGCTGTCTGTCAATTCGATTGCCATAATTTTTGTTTTTTAAGGTTGATGACTGTATAGTATTACAAAAATAGAACATTTATTGAGAATGTGGCGGTCTATTTAAAAATTTGCCACAGTTAAACACCTTTGATGGGTTATTGTTGAATCAATTGAGTTTATAATGCAGATCGCTGTTTTTTTTGAGAAGCTGAGTCAAAAAACCCACCGGCTCAACTTTGGTTTTCCTGGCAAGCATCTCCACGCTGCTTTTTTCTACTTCATCCCGAAGTTTGATTTTTAAACGACATTTTCCCTGGTGTGTCTTCAGGTTTTCCACCAGGTGGTCAATAAAAGCTGCGTTAACTTCCGAAAGAGGAATTTCCAGCATCAGGTCAGACGACATTTTCTCTACCACATCGGATAATAACATCATCGATTTGATTTTTACCTCATACTGATCGGCAGATTTAAACCTTGGGGCAATGACAGCTTTCACATAAACAAAGCTCTCTTTTTCAAGAAAGTGCTTTACCCTCAGATAATCTTCCGAGAACAAATTGAGCGATAACGATTCGGAGTAATCTTCTATTACGAAGCTGCCGAAAGGTTTTCCGTTTTTGGTGTATTTGTGTTGTGCCGATAATATTACACCGGCAAAACTCACTTCGCGGTTTCTGAGTTTGTCCACATCCTGCAATTGAGAAAGATTATGACTGCAGTAGGACTCTATCTGGATTTTGAAATTATCAAGCGGATGCCCTGAAATGTACATCCCGGTAACTTCTTTCTCCTTCTTGAGCATTTCCAGTTTTTCCCATCTGGGGCAATCAGGCATTTCCGGGTCGGCAGTTACACTTTCTTCTGCCCCACCAAACAGGTTCATTTGAGAGGAGTTTTTCTGCGCTGATTGGGCATGGGCGTATTTTACGATCTTATCAATAAAAGTGGGGCCATTTTCTTCTTCAGTATAAAAAAACTGTGCGCGATGCACATTTTCAAAACAATCAAATGCACCCGCCATGGCCAATGATTCTATCACTCTCTTGTTAACTGCCCTGAGGCTGATGCGTGTCATAAAATCAACAAAGTTTTTGTACGGCCCATTTTCTTCACGTTCTTCCACGATATTTTCAACGGCTCCCTCTCCTACCCCCTTTATGGCGCCAAGCCCAAAACGGATAACTCCCTGATCGTTTACCACAAAGTTTAAAGCACTTTCATTAACATCCGGTCCTGCCACTTGAATATTCTGCCGTTGGCATTCTTCCATAAACAGGGTGATTTTCTTCAAATCACTGATGTTGTTGGTGAGCACTGCGGCCATGTATTCAGCGGGATAATGGGCTTTGAGGTAACCAGTGCGGTAGGCTACAACAGAATAGGCCGCAGAGTGAGAACGGTTAAACCCGTACATGGCAAACTTGGCCATCACGTTAAAAATATCTTCAGCCTTCTTCTTGTCAACCCCTTTTTGAAAAGCTCCTTCCACGAAGATTACCTTTTGCCTTTCCATTTCCTCGGGCTTCTTCTTACCCATGGCACGCCTGAGAATATCTGCAGCGCCCAGTGAGTATCCGGCCATAATTTGTGCAGCCTGCATAATCTGCTCCTGATATACCATGATACCATGAGTAGGTGTAAGAATTTCCTCTAACCACTCGTGCGGATAATCGGTCTTCTCAATACCATGTTTGCGGTTGATAAAGTCGGGAATAAAGTCCATGGGCCCGGGACGGAAAAGGGCGTTCATGGCAATCAGGTCTTCGATATTGTTGGGTTTGAGCTCCTTAAGGTATTTGCGCATCCCGGCAGACTCAAACTGAAATGTACCTACCGTATCACCTCTCTGGTACAACTGGTAAGCTACTTCATCCTCCAGGGGGATTTGCTCAGGGTCAATCTCTATACCATGTCTTCGTTTGATATTTTTAACCGCCTCCTTAATAATAGAAAGGGTTTTCAGTCCCAGGAAGTCCATTTTGAGCATCCCAACTGATTCCACATATTTTCCGTCGTACTGGGTTACGGGAAGGTCTGAATCTTTCTGGGTACTTAAAGGTATACAATCTACCAGGTCTGTAGGACCGATGATAACACCGCAGGCATGGACTCCGGTTTGTCGGTTGGAGCCTTCCAGAATCTTAGCATACTTGAGGGTTTCTCTGATCAGAGGATTTGGGTCTTCAAGGGCTTGCTGCAGCTCAGGAATCTCCTTGTAGGCATCGCTGAGCGAAGTACCTGGTTTTTCGGGTACCAGTTTTGCCAGGCGATCTGCTTCGGGCAGGGGAAGTTTAAGCACCCTGGCCACATCTCTGATGGATGATTTGGCTGCCATGGTGCCAAAGGTTACAATTTGGGCAACTTTGGTACGCCCGTATTTTTGAATAACATAATCCATTACCCTTTCGCGGCCTTCATCGTCAAAGTCAATATCAATATCGGGCATTGACACCCTTTCGGGATTGAGAAATCGCTCAAAAAGCAAGTTGTATTTAATGGGGTCTATTGCGGTAATACCCGTGCAGAAGGCCACTGCTGAACCTGCAGCACTTCCCCGCCCGGGTCCCACGGCCACCTTCATTTTGCGGGCTTCATTGATAAAGTCCTGTACAATAAGAAAGTAGCCTGCAAAGCCCATGTCACGGATAATCTTCAGCTCATGATCCAGTCTGTCTTTAACCTCTGGAGTTATTTCATCATAAAAAACCTTAGCCCCTTCATATGTCAGATGGTGCAGGTATTCATCCTCATTTTCAAAACCTTCGGGCAAGGGAAATATGGGCAGAAGGATATCACGAACAATCTGATATTCTTCTACTTTATCTACAATTTCCTGTGTATTGGCAATGGCCTCGGGAATATCATGAAAAAGTTTAGCCATTTCGTCGGCAGTTTTCATGTACTCCTGCCCTGAGTATCTCATGCGGGTATCATCATCCAGATCTCTACCCGTTTGAAGACAAATAAGAATATCATGTGCCTTGGCATCTTCTGCATTGATGTAATGGCAGTCGTTGGTGGCAATTACTTTTAGATTGAATTTTTGTGCCAGTTCGAGCAATTGCTGGTTAACAGGTTCCTGCTCCCTTAATCCGTGCCGCTGCAGCTCCAGGTAATAATCTTCACCAAAAATCTCTACATGTTCCCTGATTACCTCTTCTGCTTTTTCCATGCCAGCGTTCATCAGAGCCTGGGGCAATTCTCCTCCCAGGCAGGCGGATGAAGCAATGATCCCTTCACTGTATTTACGCAGAATTTCTTTGTCAATCCTGGGCGTATAATAAAAACCTTCAAGGAAACCGATAGAGCAAATTCTTGAAAGATTTTCATAACCCTGTTTATTTTTGGCAAGAAGTATCAGGTGATAACCACTGCGGTCTTCTTTTCCTCTTTTATCGTGACGGCTTCCGTCGGTAACATACACTTCGCATCCTACAATAGGTTTTATTCCATGTTTGGCGGCTGCTGTAGTAAAATGCATGACACCATACATATTTCCATGGTCAGTAATGGCCAGTGCTTTCATTCCGGAATCAGCCGCTTTTTTCATCATGACATCAATGTTGGCGGCTCCGTCTAATATAGAGAAATTGGTATGTACGTGCAAATGAGTAAATTCGGTCATTATAGATGTTTTAAAATTTCGCTTTCAAAAATATACAAAAAAGAGGGGAAAAACGGACACGTTTGTCTTTAATGATCTACGAGTTATCAACTGTTTTATTAACAAATAAAATAACAATCTGAGGCTTTGAAAGTAAAGAATCTGCAACCATACCAGGTATTTACTGCAGGGATGGATTATCGAACCCATTGACCTTACCCCTCCAATGTGTTTCTGCACTGAAGAATCATGAAAAAATAACACCCAAAAAGCTTTGTTATTAATAAAAAAAGTCGGAAATTTGCACCCCTGAAAATTACATAAATTAAAATTAAAAAAGAAAAATGCCAACAAGAATCAGATTACAGAGAAAAGGTAAAAAAGGTAGCCCTTTTTACCATGTAGTAATTGCGGATGGTCGTGCACCCCGGGACGGAAAATTTATCGAGAGACTTGGCACTTACAATCCCATGACGGATCCTGCGACAATCGATTTGAACTTCGATCGCGCACTTTACTGGCTCCAGGTAGGAGCACAACCTTCAGAAACTGTTCGTTCTATTCTCTCCAGAGAAGGAGTAATGCTTAAAGACCACCTTCTGAAAGGTGTGAAAAAAGGAGCCCTCACCGAAGATCAGGTAGAAGAAAAATTTAAAGCATGGCTGAAAGAAAAGGCTGAAAAGCTTGAGCAAAAAGCCAAAGATGCTGAACTATCTACCAAAGACCTGAAGAAAAAGCGTCTGGAAGAGGAAAGAAAAATCAATGAAGCCCGTGCGGAAGAACTGGCAAAGAAACTTGCCAAGGATAACCTGAAAGCAGAAAAAGCAGAAGCTTCTGAAGAAGCTGAAACTGAAGAAACTGCTGTAGAAGCCTCCACCGAAGAAGCTCCTAAGGAAGAAGCTCCCAAGGAAGAAGCTCCTAAGGAAGAAGCTAAAGAAGAAACTGCAAAGGAAGAAACTCCGGCAGAAGAGAAAAAAGAAGATAAGAAAGAATAATAACTTTTGCTTTTCCGTATTGCCCGATAGGGCTAACAAAAAAAAACCTGCCAGGATGTTGAAATCTGGCAGGTTTCTTTACTTAATACCATAAATAAATGGAAAAAGAAAAATGTTTTTACTTAGGCAGGATAACCAAGGTAGTAGGATTTAAAGGTGAGGTGGCGGTTTTTATTGACAGCGATGAACCGGAAAAATATGCAGAACTCGATGCTGTTTTTTTAGAGATTGGCGGAAACCTGATTCCCTTTTTTGTAGAAAATCTTTCGCTGCGCAACAAAAACAACCAGTTTACCATCAAGTTTCAGGATACCGACGATTTGGAAAGTGCCGCCAGGCTGCAGGGATGCGATATGTATCTGCCTCTTGAAGCTTTGCCTCCCCTGGAAGGAGATGCCTTCTATTTTCATGAAATCACAGGGTATGAAGTAAATGATGAGCAAAAAGGGTTTATCGGTCATATCCTTCAGGTGCTTGACTATCCGGGCAACCCTTTATTTGAAATCCAGCACAACGATAAAACCCTGCTTATTCCTGTTCAGGATCAGTTTATAAGAAAACTTGACAGGGACAAAAAATGCATTTATATTGCAGCCCCCGACGGATTGATAGACATGTACCTGAATGAGTGATTGCAAAAAACACCAGGAAGAAAAGCTTTTTCGTTTCAAACAATTCAGCCTCTCCGATAGTGGATGTGCCATGAAAATTGGCACTGACGGAGTGTTGCTAGGTGCCTATACCGCAATGCTTGCGGAAACTGGTTCTGCTGAAAACATCCTGGACGCAGGCACAGGCTGTGGATTGATAGCCCTTATGATTGCCCAGAAATCATCCGCACTCATCCACGCTATCGATACTGATAAAGGAGCCATTGCTGCTGCAACACGAAACTTCAGCAACTCTCCATGGCCCGAAAGACTGAAAGCTTTTCATTTGGCTCTTCAGCAATTTGAGATACGAGGCAAGACCAGGTATCAGATGATAGTTTGTAATCCCCCCTACTTCCAAAATAGCATGAAAAGTCCTGATGAAGCCCGCAATCTTGCCAGGCATAACAAGGAGCTGGGGTTTAATGATTTATTCCGGCACAGCGCCAGGCTTTTGACCGATGACGGTAAGTTGGTTGTAATTTATCCGGTGGACAACATGGAACTTGTAGAAAAGGAGGCCCTGAATTTTGCCTTTGTTGAGGCAAAAAGACTTTACATTCGTCCTGATATGCAAAGGTCCCCTAAAAGAGTCATCAGTGAGTTTTGTTTTCAAAAGCAACACACTACACAGGTAAACTATTTAGCTATTGAAACGGGCATTCGGCACTCCTTCACCCAGGAATACAGGCAACTGACGTTTGATTACCATCCCTTTTTCAAGGAAGATGAGCATTAATAAATTGGTTGCTTCCCGGATAACATGACTTTCAGTTGCCCATTTTAATCTCAGTCAATAGTCTTCTGAGATCATCTGAATTAACGGGTTTCGTGAGATACTCATCCAACCCGAGACTCATGTATTTTTCCCTGTCCCCTTCAAAAGCATTGGCACTTAACCCAATAATTGGAGGCAAAGTTGAATGCATTTCCCTGAGTAGTTTGGTGGCCGCTACCCCATCCAAAACCGGCATCTGGATATCCATCAGTATCAGGTCAAACATTCCTGGCTTAAAAATCTCAATGGCTTTTTGCCCGTTGTGAGCAAAAATTACCTCGTGCCCCAGTGATTGTAACATAAGACGGATTACTTTCCGGTTAATTAATTTATCTTCCACCAGTAAAACTTTCATGGGAACAGGCATCAATCCCGTTTTATGATTTTGCACTGCAGAGTTTTTGAGAGATTTCTCTTCCAGCCCCCCACAGGTAAACGTAAACCAAAAGGTACTTCCCTTACCGGGAGTGCTTTCAAAACCCATTTCTCCTCCCAGCATATCAACAAGCTCTTTACAGATAGGCAAACCCAGTCCGGTACCGTCTACATTTCTGGAATACTCATTCTCGACCTGAAAAAACGGCTCAAACAACCTTTCCTGAAGCGGAAAAGGAATCCCTTTACCAGTGTCTTTTACTTCAACACGTATAGTAACCGGTTCTTTTCTGTCCCTAACTTCAGACAAATCATTGTTGACAGGAAACAGGCTCAGTTTGACACTTCCCGCATCGGTAAACTTTACCGCATTTGAAATAAGATTTCTGATTACCTGATTAAGACGCGATTTATCTGCCCTGATGGCACGAGGAACCTTTTCATCAATACTCATCTGCCATTCAATAGGTTTAAAGCAAACTGAGGTAAAATATTTACTGGCTTCAGCAAGTAAATCATGAATAAGAAAATCGGAAGCTTTTATTTTTAGCTTTCCTGCTTCTATTTTGGAATAGTCAAGGATAAGATTTATGATTTCCTTCAGATTATCGCCCGACTGAATAAGCGTATTGAGATAATCACGTTGTGTGTTGTCCAGATGGGTCTGGGCAAGAATATCGGCCATACCCAATACTCCGGTAAGGGGTGTACGAATTTCGTGACTCATATTGGCGAGAAACTTTTGTTTAAACTCAACGCTCTTGTGGGCCACCGCCACCTCCTGTTCCAGCGCCAAAGTCTTTTTCCTTTCCGAAATATCTCTGTAATTGACAAGTATTCCCGCTATTTCGGGCGAATCAATGCAATTTACAGCAGAGACCTCTATCCACTTATATTCGCCGGATTTGGTTTTATAACGAACCTCCAGAACACCTGATCTGTTCGCAGATTCTAAAATATATTCAAAGAATCTTCGGGCATCTTCAAGGTGGTCTGGATGTATATTTTCCGAGCAACTCTTTCCAATGAGCTCCCCGGGTTTCCAGCCAAAAATTCTTTCTACATTGGGACTTTTGTAAAGATTGATGCCCTGCAGATCAAGAATAGCAATCACATCAGTAATGTTTGCTATCATGGCTTCCTGGCGAGCCTGTGTGGTAAGCAATAATTCTTCGGCCTGTTTTTTTTCTGTAATATCATTGATTACACCGGAAACGAACTTCACAGGCTCATCTTCATGTAAAACTGCTGAAACATATAGCTGTCCCCAGAAAAAACTGCCATCCTTTCGGATATATCTCTTTTCGAGGTTATAAACATCTATATTTCTGTTTATTAAATCGTTGAATTTATTTTTTGTGACTTCAACATCTTCGGGATGGGTAACATCAAGATTGGTAATTTCCTGCATTTCTTCATGAGTATAACCCAATTGATGCTGCCACCAGCTATTAACAAAATTATATTTGCCTTTTAAGTCAGTAATTCCTATACCCACATGCAGGGATTCTAAAATGGTTCTGAATTCCTTTTCCTTCTTTTTGAAATAACTTTCAGAAACAAGTCTTCCTTCCACCAGCCCTGTCAGACTGCGACATACAATTACTGCACTCCAGATGATAATAGTAAGAGCAAGAAGGTAATAGCGATAACCTAATTTGGCAGGGGTATAAAACAGGATATAATCCAACGAAACAAAAGAAACCCAGATGATCGTACCCCCCAGAATACTGTAAAGAAACAGTTTGTTGTTCAGGGCAAATTCCGGTTTGTGTTCCAAACCCAATAAACTTCGGATGAATGGCAAATGCAGCATCAACTCGGCAAGCAGAATAATAAAGGTATAATTAACAACATCTTTGACAAGAAAACCGGTAAGGACAAATCTCTCCATGTGATTAATGGTATCAGCAGTCCAGGGGGTAGGATTAAAAGACAACAGGTAATTGAAAAGAATCAGGAACATAAAGGCTGCAAACGCCGAAAAAAGTCCCATCATCAATCCAAGTCGTATAAGAAATCGATTGAGTTTATATTTGATTCTATGTGGCCTTAGAAAACCCGTTGCCACGAAAAGTGACGTCAGGATTAAAAAATTAGCTGCATTGGCATACCCATTGTTGGCCCACAGGAAAAAAGGAAACCATGCACCTCCTGCCAATGCTGCCAAAAAAGCGTAACGTGGTCCATAAGCAAGAGCCACCAGCAAAGGAAACACCACTGACCATACTACATTAACCTGAACATCCTCAAAACTCACCTCTATTCCAATACCTGAAAACAACAGACACAACAAACCAGCTGCCAGTGTAATAGCAATCTTTCGTCCGTCTTTTATATTCTTGTTTATCAGATTCATGTATCAGTGATTTTCAAAATATTTCATTGTTCTAAATAGGGTTAATGCTTTACAATAAATCCTGCCAGCTGGTTGAGGGGTAAAACTTTGTCAGCAGCACCCAGCTTGATGGCTTCTCTGGGCATGCCGAATACAACACATGATTTTTCGTCCTGTGCAGCAGTTCTGGCTCCTGCTTCTTTCATTTCCAGCAATCCTTTGGCACCATCAGCCCCCATACCGGTCATAATAACTCCAATGGCATTTTTACCAACATATCTGGCTGTTGAACGAAACAATACATCTACTGAGGGGCGGTGCCTGTTTACCAGTGGCCCATCTTTCACCTCAACGTAATATTTAGCCCCGCTTCTTTTCAACAAAGTATGCTTGTTGCCGGGAGCAATAAGAGCTCTGCCCCGGATTACTGAATCTCCGTTTTCGGCTTCCTTGACACTTATTTTGCAAATTTCATTCAGCCTTTGGGCAAAAGAACGCGTAAATACTTCGGGCATGTGCTGCACTATCACGATTCCGGGTGTATCGGCCGGCAGCACCTCCAGCAATTCCTTCAATGCCTCTGTACCTCCGGTTGATGCACCAATGGCTATGACTATTTCCGTGGTTTTAATCATACTGTAATCCCTGGCATTTCCGGGCAACACGGCATCAGCCGAATATTTGGGTTCAACCCTGATGGGGGTTGCCGCTATTTTCGCCAGCCGTTCATTCTTAAACAGTTTGGCTTTTGCTGCTGCTTTCACAACATCGCACAGGCGGATTCTTGATTCTTCGTAAAACTCGCGACTGGACAACTGGGGCTTGGTAATGATATCTACCGCACCATATTCAAGGGCCTTCATGCCCGTTTCGGTTCCATTGGCCGTCAAACTGGAAATGATAACTACGGGAATGGGATGCTGACTCATTAATTTCTTCAGGAAGGTAAGACCATCCATTCGGGGCATCTCAATATCGAGTGTGATCACGTCAGGAACCTCCTTTTGGATTTTCTGGGCTGCGTAATAGGGGTCTGCAGCTGTTCCTATTACCTCGATATTCTTATCTGAAGCAAACACCATGCTCAGGGCCTGTCTCACCACCGCTGAGTCGTCTACTATCAAAACTTTTATCTTTTCCATTTCCTGTTTTTTTATTACATAAAAGGCTTCCGTTACTTTTTCAAGTCTGCAACCTGCCTTGTAATTATTTTTTGCAAAACAGCCCCTGTTTCTGTATTGAACTGGATTTTACGTCCGTTTTTCCCTCCCAGGCTTTGCCCCGAAATTCTGATATTCAACTCTTTTAGAGTTCGTTGCGCTACTTCGATATTTCTTTCACCAATATGAAACTGACTAACCTGCGTATCAATTACTTCGGCTCCTCCAAAAACCTTGGCAATCAGGTTGTTCTTTTTGCTTCCTGACGAGAGCATTTTATCCAGAAGCCTTTCAATAGCAATATTTCCGTATTTGGGGGAAGCCAATCCTTCTCCGTTCCAGAAAGGAAGCATATAATGATTAATCCCTCCGGTATGGTTAACCGGGTCATACAGGCATACTGCCACACAGGAACCCAGAATGGTATTGACCAGATGAGGTTCCCTGCTGAAAAAAAGTGTAGAAGGGTATAAAAAGTGGGTTTTTATCTCCATTGAAAAGCTCTTTAAAAAATCTCATCACCATCACCATCAAACAAAAATTCGTTGCCATCACTGGCCATCGCATCATTTTCGAAAGATTTTTCATCTTGTGGAATGCAAATGGTAAAAACAGTTTCCTGATTGGCAATACTGTTCATTTCAATTGTCCCTCCAAGCAGATCTATAATGGCCTTATTTACCGACAGTCCAAGCCCATGTCCGCGGTTCACAGAGTTAATTCCATTGTCTACTCTTTTAAAACGATCGAAAATAATTTTCTTATTTTCTTCTGAAACGCCAATGCCTTTATCAATAACAGAAACACAAAGGCCGTCATTTTCAAGCCAGGCCTTCACATGTACTTCACTTTCGCTGTGGCTGTATTTTATGGCATTGCTTAGAAGGTTGGATATCATAATTTTTAGCTTCTCAGGGTCGGTCAGAAAGTAAAAGCTTTTTTCAATACCCGGACTCACATCAAAGTCATAGTATAATTCGATGCGTCGTTTGGCAGCCTCGAACTTAAAGCTATCCAGCGTACTGGCAATGAGCTGATTTACATCTACGTTCATGATGTCAGGCACCCACTCTCCGGCTTCGAGTTTGGCAGCTGCAAAAACATTTTTTAATTGGAAATCAAGATTAAATGCCTCTGAATGAATGAGATGCACCATCGAAATCACTTTGTCCCAGTTCTCCTTTTTTACATCCAGGATATTTCGGCTTAAGCCCAGTATAGCTGCAAAAGGGTTGATAATTTCATTGGTAATATTGGAAATGAAATGGGTCTTGAGGGCTTCAGATTCCTCAAGCTTTTTGTTGACCTCTTTCAGTTCGCTGGTCATCTTCTTTAGCTGAAGTACTGAATCTTTGTTTTCCCTGAACCTCTTTTCCAGTTCGTTCAATAATTGATCGTCGGTTATCATATTTTTGGTTTATTGGTATTATAACTTCAACTTAATTGCACTACTTAAACTTTCATGAATACGGTAGGTTTGAGCTGCACCAGCGGTACATTCATTCCTGTTATGGATTCACTGTGACCCAGGAAAAAATATCCACCGGTTTTTAAATGATTGCACAACCGGTTGATTACTTTCTGCTGGGTTTCGCGGTCGAAGTAAATCAGTACATTGCGGCAAAAAATCACATCGAATTTTTCCTGCACCGGGTAGCTGTCATCCATAAAGTTTAAGCGCTGATAGATAGCCTTTTTGCGAATCTCGGGTATGAGCCTCACCGTTGGCTTTACCCTGTCTTTGGAGCGAAGAAAATATTTTCTCTTAAGTTCCAACGGAATGTTAATAACCCTTTCTTCAGTATAAACAGCATCGTAAGCCTTCTGAAGAATGCGAGAAGAAATATCTGTTCCGAGGATGGAATAATCCATATTCCGGTTATTATCCATAAATTCGGACACCACCATGGCCAGGGTGTAAACCTCTTCACCACTTGAGCAGCCTGCACTCCAGAATTTCATGGTGGTTTTTTGCCTGTTACGGGCAATAAACTCCGGCAAAACAGTATGTCTTATAAAGTCAAAATGGGTGGGCTCCCTGAAAAAGTCTGTCTTGTTGGTAGTAACCACATCAATCATGTGTACCAGCTCCATGGCCTCCCCTTCTTTGCTGAAAACAAAATCGCAGTATTGCTCATAAGAGTTCATTTTCATATCGCGAAGACGCCTTTGCAGGCGACTCTGAAGCATCACCTTTTTTGCTTTCGGCATTTTTATGCCATACTCAGAATATATAAACTGACTTAGTTTATCAAAGATTTCGTCGGACATTTGCAGCTTATATACTGCAGACATTGAATTCAATGTCTCCTTCTCAGGTTGAGTTGAAAAAACTTCAGACATATATTATATGAGATATTTTGAAGATTAGTTACTTTTTTTACCTTTCTGTTTCTGCCGGAGCTTTCAGGTATTGTGTTTCGAGGGTACTTTTAAAAACAGAATATTTTTCTGTCAAAAGAGGCAACAGAGCGGTTGCTTCCTCAAACTGATCATTTCTGATATACCGATCCATGAGTTTGGCCACCAGGTGCAACTGAGAGGCACCCATATTTCCTGAGAGTCCTTTTACGGTCATTACAATCAAACGTAGTGCATTGTGATCGTTCATTTCAATGGCTGTAAGTGATTGTTGATAGATCCCTTCCATATCTTCAAAAAAGGACTCGAAGAGCAACCCTATATCAAAGTTATTTTGTCTGGCATTTTTAATGATCAAATCCAGAGTTGTATTATTGATTACAGGTTTTTCTTCAACACTTTCGAGAGAAAATACTTCCAGTTTCTCTTCATTTGTGAGGGTCTGTATCTGGCCTGTAAGATTTTTTATCTTTTGATACAGATCATCTGTTTTTACGGGTTTTATGATGCAATCATCAAAACCGGATTCCAGGTACTTATTGTTTTGAGCAAAAGACTCATCGGCAGTCAACACAATAACCGGAGGTAGCTTTTCATGTTCTTTCTTTAAGATTTGAAGGGCAGTTAATCCATCCAGAACCGGCATCATCTGATCCATGAGGATGATATCATAATGTATACGTCCAAATATATTGAAAGCATTTATAGCCGTTTCTCTGAACATTTCTACTGCCTGCTGCCCGTTGGAAGCAACAGCCACATTGCAGCCCATAGCTTCCAGGATGAGTTTTATGACTTTCTGGTTGACAATCATATCCTCTACCAGCAATACAGAGCAATTAAGGTTCTTCCTTTCGGTTTCCTTTCCCTCTGTTGTTTTTTCATCATTATGAGTCTGATCTGCTGCTATCAAAACCGGAAGGGTAAACCAGAAGGTAGTTCCTTTTTTACTTTCATCACTTCGCACTCCAATTTCTCCACCCATCAATGTAACCAACTGCCTGCAGATGGATAGTCCAAGTCCACTGCCTTTAACTTTAATTGAAGTCTCGTTCTCCAGTTGCGAGAAATCCTTAAACAATTCTTTCTGGTCTTCTGATTTTATTCCTGATCCGGAGTCCTCAACCTCTACCAGCAAATTCAACTCCTCATTTACTCTGCTTTGAGTTGACAGACGCACTTCTACAAATCCTCTCCGGGTAAATTTGAGGGCATTGGAAATAAGGTTATTCAACACCTGCAATATTTTGCTTTCATCAGCTACAATATTTTGAGGTATATCATCCGGGACTTTATATCTGAATTCGAGATTTTTCTCCAATGCAATAGGAGTAAAATAGGTTTGAAGGTTTTTCAGAGA
This sequence comes from Sphingobacteriia bacterium, assembly GCA_011390575.1. GTDB lineage: Bacteria > Bacteroidota > Bacteroidia > Bacteroidales > UBA7960 > SKVR01. Next base: position 61,366 of record JAABSE010000002.1, on the reverse strand, counting down.
TTTTCTAACACTAAAATCGCATGGTTTAATTTTCATCATGCCTGATTCTATTTTAGAATAATCCAGTACATCGTTGAGTAAATTCAAAAGGGTATCAGATGCTACCTGAAGCGCCTGGGTGTAACTTTTTTGTTCCTCGTCGAGCCGGGTTCTTTCCAAAAGTTGCAAAAGACCTGTTATACCATTGACCGGGTTGCGGATTTCGTGACTGAGCCTGGCAAAAAACCTTTGTTTCATCTCGGCAGTTTTCCTGGCCAGCTCCACATCCTGTCTCAGCTTTTCACTATTTTTCTGCCAGGTAACATCCTGCAGGGTATTGGTCATTCTTTCCGGCTCCCCGTTTTTGTCATACCTGATTTGACCAGCCATATGAACATACCTGACATTGGCCTTTCTGTCCAGAACCCTGAAATTGATGGAAAATTCATTCATTTCTTCTTCCATGACGCGCTTCTTAAGCATCTTGTAGCGTGATCTGTCTTCCGGATGGATAATTTCAAGTAGATTTTCTTCCGTGAAATTATTCATTCTGATTTTATCATCAATATCCAGGAGTTTGAAATACATGTCGTTGCACACAACCTTATTCTCGCGGTAGAAAATATCGCATGAACCCAGTCCGGCAATATTTTGTGCCTCATTGAGTTTATCCTGGCTTACCCGCAACTCCTGGTGCATATTTTTGTTTTGGGTAATATCAGACATCACCATGGTAATGCCCGGCACGTTTCCATTCAGATCCTTACGCAAAGTTAGTTTTGTCCTGAACCACCATATGTTGTCTTTCTCTTCAATTTTGAATTCAACAGAATGTGGTTCTTTGAAATCTTTCACCCATTGAAATGATTCCTGGATTTTTTCAGCTACTTCAGCCGGAAATACTTCCACAATGCTTTTTCCTACTACATTTTCGGATTGAAAACGGTTTAGCTGGTGTTTGTTTCCTGAGTGATAATGGGTAAACATCCCTTTGTTATCAATACTAAAAACCATATCATCAATAGATTCGATGGTGGTTCGAAGCATTTCTTTGGTATCAAACAATTCTTTTTTGGTCTTATGTCTGTATACAGCGATATGCACTGCAGACGAGAGAATTCTGTCATCAAAAGGCTTGATGAGAAAACCATGGGGTTCTGTTTTCATCAACCTTCCGATGGTATTTTCATCAGAACTTGCAGTGAGATAAATAACGGGTATATCAAGGGTTTTGGTAATTTCCTCCACTGCCTGTATCCCATCCATCTCTCCTTCCAGCATCACATCCATCAAAATAAGATCAGGCTGAAACTGTTCAGCCATTTCGATGGCCTGTTTTGCATTTCGTGCTTTGGAGGGCACATGATAGCCCATTTCTTCCAGTTTCAACTGAATGAAATTGGCAATAATGGCATCATCTTCTACTATTAGTACATTTTTTTTCAACATATTTTCCCCTTTTCTAATTATACCCTCCGGAATCAGGAGGGCTACATCTTTTTGAGCAGAGCTATAAGCTCGTCATAGGTTTTGATAAGGATCTCAGATAAGTCCAAAGCTTCTTTTATATTCTCTGCTTTGATGGCATTTTCCGTATCAGAAGCTACCTGCCTTAATCTGGTTGCGCCAATGGAGCCGGAGATCCCCGCCAATGAATGAGCCGCCGTTTTTAGCAGTTGGGCATCTTCATTTTCCCGGGCAATTCTGATCTCATCCATAAGTTTTACAGCCTCAGGTTCAAAAGAATCAAGAATATCCTGCACAATTTCAGGACTGCCACTGGCATATTCATTCAGCATATTTAATGTTTCTTCGTCGAGCAATTTTACAGCATCATACTTTTTCAGAAACTGTTCGGTTTGGTAATTCATACATTTTAGTTTTGGAGAACGTATTCAGTTGTTTGGTTTGTATTATAATGTTTTGTTTTGTTTTTCAAAAATTCTGCAACGGTAAATGTAGGCCTAATCCAGATATTTATCAACCTTTTCAGGAAATCAATCCCGGGAAAGCCTAGGGTAAAGCTCTCCCGGGAATAGGATCATAAAAATCAGAATTTTTCGTATTCATCATCTTTTACAGTGCCCATATCAAGCTTAATGCCTTCCTTCGTGCCTTTGCTCCCATTTCCATTTCCGTTTCCGGAAATTTTGGGAGTCTGGGGGTTGTTGGGAGTAAAATTTTGGGCGGGTTTTACAAACGATTTTTGAGCATTTGCCTGCTTTTTCTTAGCAGTAGCCTGCTTGTCAAGTTTGAAATAAGAAACCATTTCCAACAACTGATCGGCCTGGCTGGCAAGTTCTTCACTACTGGTTGCCATTTCTTCACTGGCGGCAGCATTTTGTTGTGTAACCTGGTTGAGTTGCTGAATGGCAGAATTCACCTGATCAGCTCCTGAGTTTTGCTCAACGCTGGCTGCAGCGATTTCCTGCACCAGGCTGGCAGTCTTTTGTATCTCAGGCACGATAGCTGCCAGTTTCTGTCCTGCTTCTTCTGATATGCTTACCCCAAATTTGGATAATTTATCAATTTCTGCAGCAGCAACCTGTGAACGTTCTGCAAGCTTTCTTACTTCCGCTGCTACTACTGCGAATCCACGTCCGTGTTCTCCTGCCCTGGCGGCTTCTACCGCAGCATTAAGAGCAAGAATGTTGGTTTGTCTTGAAATTTCACCAATGATGGTTATTTTTTCAGCAATATCTCTCATGGCACCGACGGCCTGCTCAGAAGCCTTACTGCTTTCAACAATACCAACTTCTGCCTGGCGGGCTATCTTTTCCGTTTCACGCGAATTGTCGGTATTTTGCTGGATATTGGCGGCCATTTCCTCCATAGAAGAACTGACCTCTTCGGCTGAAGAAGCCTGTTCGGTGCTGCCCTGGCTCATTTCCTGCGCCGTGCCCGACATTTGCTGGCTGGCAGAAGCAATATTGTCAGAACCAGACACAACACTGCCAATCACATCGCGCAGTTTCTCTACCATTCGCTGCATGGCATTGGCCAGCTGCCCTATTTCATCTTTCTGTGAAAGAAGATCATTATCCACATTGATGGTAAGATCGCCATCTGCAATGGTGCCGGCAATAGCCACCCCTTTGTTAACGCCGGTGGTTATCATACGGGTAATGGCAAAACCAAGGATTAGGGCAATAACAACTCCAACAAGGATACCTGCAAGCATCATTGCATTGCTGGCTGTGTTGGCAGCATCACCCGATTGAACAGCCTTCTCAGCTTCGGCAACATTGATTTGCTGCAATTGATTAAAGTTTGCCATGGTTGCTACATGCGCAGGATTGGAAACTGTTGCAATAACATGGCTCATTTCCTCATAAGCATTCACAGCTTCCTGCGCCTCACGATTGATAATGGCAAAATAGTTGAAAACATTTTCTGCAGCAGGTAGCATTACATTTTCGTAGTGCCGGTAAGCCGCATCACGATTACCCTGCTGAATAAGCTGTTTGATGCGGTGTACTGCAGCATGAAAATCATCGTGATGGCTCATCATATCGCGCATATTGCGGTTGATTTCGGCATTATTGGTCTTAAAATCAGGTAGCCATTGACCAAAGTTACAGGTTGTGGCATCGTCTCCACCGGTAAAGGCACTCATTGTTCGGATGGCATTAACGGTTTGCACCTGCAAGGCGTAGTGATCTTTCATAAATTGCTCCAGATTGCGGTTCACCTGCATGGGATTGAGCAGATCCGTTGCCAGTAAATCATTGTGCAATCGGTCAACCTGCTGGACGTTGATGTTTCGCCATGTTTCAATATCTTTCAACAATTGCTCGTATATCCTTGCTTCTTCCTCTGTTTGGTCCAGGGGTGCAAACAATTCATTGGCCTGAATGTAAGAAGCCCTTGAACTGGTAATATCTGCGAGGATAGCCTCTCTGTCAGCACGTGTGAGCTGGTTATCGAGCAATTGTTTGTACCCGGCCTGCACTCTTTCAAGGTTTTCGGCCATTTCACCCAGGTATTGAATGCTGGGCATTCTGACATCTGACACCACATGGGCTGCGTTATTAACGCTTCTTAGTCCCATCAGGCCTATTACCCCGATAATTACTGCTATCAATACCACCAGCATAAAACCGGAAAGAATCTTGGTTCCTGTTTTTAAATCTTTAAATCTCATGTTTCCTCCTTTTATAATTATTAGCAATCTGTTTATTTTCTTCAAAAATTTCCCTTTCGAGACCAGACCTGCTGTTTTTTCAGCAATATGTAATTTCAGGTCTCTTTTATCTTCAGTTTATTACAAAACCCTGCAATTGACTTGAAGAATAAGTTCTCTATTCTTTGACTTCTTCAACTGCGGGCCGGGCTTTGTCAGCTGTTTCGGCTACCATAACCAGCTCATCGGTTGAGAATACTTTGTCTACATTGAGCACCATGATAAAATTATCGTCCATCTTCACCATGCCATGCATATATTCGGGATTGAATTTGCTGCCAATGGTGGGAGGTGCTTCAATATCTGTTTCGGTCAGTTCGAGTACTTCTTCTACTGAATCTACCAGTGCACCCAGCGTAAGGGGTTCACCCTCCATGATCACATTGAGAACTACAATACAGGTATCTACTGTATCTTCGGTGGCCGGCATCCCAAATTTAATGCGGGTATCAAGCACGGGCAGAACACTTCCCCGCAGGTTGATAACGCCTCTCATATAAGATGGAGAGCGCGGAACCTTGGTTATGGACCGCATTTCAAGTATTTCCAGCACTTTACTTACATCGGCAGCAAACATTTCTTCACCCAGCCGGAAGGAGAGGTAAGAAGTTAATGTACCGCCAGTTTTCGTTTCGCTCATTTTTTAAGAATTTTGGTTAAAACAATATTTATTTAAATCCAATTTTTTTACTCTCACTATTATTAAAAACTCACACACTACCAGGCATCTAAAGCCTTCGGGAGAATCCCGCTCCCAAATAATGGGGCATATGATTTCCGTGTCCATATCCGCCAAAAACATCCAGTTGTGTATCTTCATTCAGAAAAAACAAGATGCCTGCTTCGTTACCATGAAATAGTTTCTTTGAAAATGTATCATACCGATTATAATATTCAGCAAAAGCTTCAATTTTCTCAGATACCGGGAAGCCGATACCGGCTGAAAAAGAATATGCCATTTCGTTTCCACTGTATGTCGAAAGTGTTCCGGCTTGTGCCATGCCAAAAAGACCAAGGTTGTCGGTTAACGAATAATCCCATAGCATTGCCAGCGATGGATCAACTTTGAAAGAGTTATTAATGTCATTACTTTCCAGAAGTCCCAGCAGAGTAATTGTGTAGTTTTCTGCGGCAATGAGCCTGTATTTGGCACCCAGCAAAGGCAGGTTGAGTTCATTACTGCTCATATTTGTATCCTCGGAAGATTGCTGATGATAAATATCCCATCCATTCCACGAAACAAACAATTCAATATTATCCACTATCCCCATTCTGAAATTGAATACAGGCACAGTACTGTAATTGTAGGAAATGGGGTCCGAAAAAAAGGAATACATAAAACCTGTTTCCAGGTAAAAGTTTCCCGGTGTAACTGTATGGGTGCCCCATGCAAAGCCTGGCCGATCGGCAGCCAGTCTCTCTGGTTGTGTTGCATATAACAAACCGGTACCCTGAGCCAGAAAACTTAAAAGCACAGTAGCAATAATGGATTTGCTTAAGCCTTTTTTCCTGTTTTTTTCGTGTAGAGGTCTATCCATTTTATTGTATTGTTAAAGGTGAATCCAGGTGGAACTTACCCATGGCATCAGCCCTTATGATTCAATTGATTTTAGTATCCAGCGTGCAGCTGAATATCTTTTCTATGGTTTTCCCGGTACAGTTTTTCGCGTCTTTCCAGGGTTTCCCTGTCAAAGGTGTTGATTACCCTTGCCGGATCAAGTACCAGTGCTATGGTACCATCACCCAGGATGGTTGCACCTGATACAATTTCAAGGTCTTTAAACATGCGGCCCAGCGGTTTTAAAACAGCCTGGTATTCACCAATAACGGTATCAACAGATAAGCCTATTTTAAAATCATCATGATTTACCTGGATGATCTGGTGAAGTATGGGCTTATTGTCGTGTATATCAAATTCTTTTCGCAGATTGATAAAGGGAACCTGCTTGCCATCCAGGACAATTTTGTTATTGAAAGATTTAACAAGAGCGTCATCCTGTACCTCGAAACATTTGTCGACTGACGATAGCGGCAAAACAAAGAAAGTTTTGTCAATTTTTACCAGCAGCCCGTCAATGATAGAAAGGGTAAGGGGCAGTTTGATGGTAAAAGTTGTTCCTACTCCCAGCTGTGATTCAATTTCCACATCGCCCCTGATGTCATTGATTTTCTTAACCACTACATCAAGCCCAACACCGCGGCCGGAAACCTCTGATACTTTGGCTGCCGTAGAAAAGCCGGGCAAAAAAACAAGATTTAGCAATTCCTTGTAGGAAAGATTCGCTTCCGGGGAGATAAATCCACGTGCAATGGCTTTTTGCCTGATCTTTTCCACATCAATGCCACGACCATCATCTTTTACCTGAATGTAAACATTGGTACCCGAGTAATAGGATTTAAAGGCAATTTTACCTTTTCTGGGTTTTCCTTTGGCAAGACGATCTTCAGCGGGTTCAATACCATGGTCAATGGCATTTCTAAAAATATGCATAAGGGGTTCGCTAAGCCCGTCGATAATGCTTTTGTCCAGTTCTGTTTCTGTTCCCTCGGTGGTAAACTGAATTTCTTTATCCAGTTCGTTTGACAAATCTCTTACCAGTCTCTTAAACCGGATCATGATGGTTTCAATAGGGATAAGGCATATTTCAAAAGTATTGTCGCGCAACTGACGAGATATCTTTTCAATGCTTTCTGAAATTGCGGCCAGTTCCGGGTTGTCCTGGTTATCGGCAAATAACGACAGGCTGGCTTGCACGGTGACCAGCTCACTAACCAGGTTCATCAGATCGTCGAGTTTTTCCGACGAAACCCTGATATTGTTGATGCTGAGTCGCTTCATGGGAGCTGCTTCATCTGCCCTGAAGGAAAGACCTTCTTCCTGAAGTGAAGGTTCATTGTACTTTAATTTTGCCACAAAGGCTTCCAGTTCTGATTGTCCTGTTTCTTTTACCGGTTCAATAAAATTATCCAGCTCCCGGATAAAAACGGTTTTGGCCAGCAGATTGTCATCAGCAATGCGGCTTATCGTAACATTACAGACATCTTCAACAAATATGAAAACATCTTTTATTTCATCAATGGATTTATCGGTTGCCAGAAACACCTCCCAGTAGAAAAATGCCTTCTCAGGGTCAAGTTGTTCAAAGGAAGGTAGCCGGGAAGTTTTAACAAAAGCTTTGCAATGGCCCAGTGTGTGCAACTCATCAATGAGCAGCATAGGATTGGTGCCATTGCGAAAGATATCCTCTTCGGGCTTGATAGCAATAAAATAGGTAGGCACTTTCTCGTAGACCTTCGATTTATCTTCACTTTCTTTGTGTGCAGCCACATTAGAAGTGGCAGTATCAGCAGTAATTTCTTCCTGCGCGTCTTTATTGATGATCTTATGAATTCTTGAAAGCAGGATATTCTGGTTGTTTTGCTGAGTTTCGGAAATCTCTTCACCGTTTTCGAGCAAAACCTTCAGGTGATCAACAGCTGCCAGTGTAATATCCAGTATCTCGCGCGTTACCGAGAGTGTTCCGCTGCGAATCATATCATAAATGGTTTCCAGCTCATGGGTGAAAGCATCCATTTTCGCAAACCCGAACATTGAGCTTCCACCTTTCAGGGAATGCATTACCCTGAAAACTTCTTCGATGATCTTCTTTTCAGTAGGTTTTTCCTCCAGAATGAGCAAGGAATCTTCCAGACTGTTGATAAGATCATTGGCTTCTTCCAGAAACTTCTTTTTAAACTGTTCCATTATCTTACAACTTTACTGATTGCGGCGAGTAATTTTTCAGGGACAAAAGGTTTTACGATCCAACCGGTTGCGCCTGCTTCTTTGGCTTCCATTTTCTTTGCCTGTTGCGATTCTGTGGTGAGAAACAAGATGGGTACAAATTTGTAATCATCTTTATTCCTTATTTCCCTAATCAGCTCTATTCCATCCATCACAGGCATATGCAGGTCGGTAACTACCAGGTCTATTTTCTCACCATTAAAAAAGCGTAACGCATCCTGACCATCAACGGCTGATAATACTTTGTGCCCTGCATTGTTAAGGGTAAACCCTACCACTTCCCTGATGCTTTCAGAATCGTCAACAATTACTATCGTTTTTTCCATTTTCCTTTGTGATTTAATATTTTTCAATAGCCTCCGGGTTCAATTCTCTGCAGGCTTTTTCATAGTTACTTAATGATTTTCCCTATGGCAGCAATAAGTTTTTCGGGCATAAAGGGTTTTACAATCCATCCTGTGGCGCCTGCCTGTTTGGCTTCCATTTTTATGCTGTGCTGCGACTCGGTAGTCAGATAAAGAATGGGAGTATATTTGTAAGCATCCATTTTTCGTATCTCTTTGATCAATCCAATACCATCCATATTGGGCATGTGCAAATCAGTAATAACCAAATCAATGTGCTTTCCATCGAGATGCTTCAGTGCATCTGCACCATCAACAGCTGACAAGACAGCATATCCGGCATTCTCCAGTGTAAAAATTACAACTTCCCTGATACTTTCTGAATCATCGACAATGAGAATGGTTTTTTCCATAGTGGTTAAGGTATATAAACTATTTAATTGATTAAATTCGGTTGTTTTACTTTACAGGATAGACAATACCTGCATTGGCAAGGAGTGTTTTTAAATCGTAGGGAAGATCCATAAGTATCTTCACTTTTTTTCCCTCTACAGAATGGGTTTGCCGGTATGATTCGAGGATCTGAAGAAAAGACACATCAATTCCTGAAACATCTTTTGCCCAAAGCTCCACATTTTCGAAATCCCTGTTTTGTTCTTCCAGGGTAGTTCTTATTTGCGATGCATTTTGCAAAGTAAGATAGCCTGAGAAAATCATCCTGATTTTCTTTCCTTTGTCATCTTCTGATACGTCAGTCTGAAAGGTAAATGTTTGCATATCTTTAATTCGTTAAGGTTTGGAAAGTTATCTGCACTATGATAGTATGAGAAGGTTGTCTAGAAAAATTCGACATCATTACCCTCGTCATAATTATTTGACTTCTCCGGCGTTTCAAAAACCAAGGTTGCTCCTTTAGACTTATTGCTGTTCAGGATGCTGTGATCATGAATAATCCTTTCAGACTTCATGGTATAATACTTCTGTATTTGCTCAAGGCCCTTTTTCTGGTCAGCACTATCCATATAACCGTGGCCATGTCCAACGAGTAAATTATTGATGGATTCAAATTTTCCAATCAAATCATCAATGGTTTTTTCAAAAAATTCATAGTACATAACATTATTTACCACCTCTTTGCCTGCAGTTTCTATCTCCTGGCTCTTATCCAGGATTTCGGGTTGCAACTCTTCCAGAAAATCAAGATTCTCCATCACGGCAGCAAAGTTTTGCTCCGCCAGATCGAGATTTTCATTGATCTTCTCCATTCCTTTCTTGTTATAAACATAGGTATTGTTGCACTTAACAAAGTCTTTCAACTGGGTGCCTGTATTCTGGAAAAGGGTTCTTATTTTACTTTTTTCGAAATGATTGTCTGCATAAAGCTTTAATATTTGCTGGGCCTGTGAAGCGGTTTCTCCCTCTTCGCTCACCAGTAAATTGCCAAAACTGATTTTGTCAATAATGGTTTGCTCCAGGGAGTTTTCAATCATTTCCAAATCCTGAAACTTTTCAAACAAATTGCTGACTATCCGCTGAACCAGGTTTACATCTTCTGAAAGAATTTTAAACTTTTCAATATACTGTCGCTTGTCTTTGATGAGTTTGCTGAATGTTTCGCTGATACTCTCGCTGGATACCTGTCTGCCCTGGTATTCAAAAACAGATATAGATTTGAATATCCTGGCAAGGGCTGACATATCCTGACCAATCTCTGTCATCTTCTTGCTTATATGGTCAATGGCATTCTGGTACTCCTTATTGGTATGAAGCAGTTGGGCAGTCTGTATTTCTATAATTTGCGGAATCTGCAGAAAGAAAGGATTGGATACTTTTTCTGCAGCCATACCCTCCTTGTTGCCATTATTATTAAGCTCTGCAATAATAAGTTTATGGGTTTGCTGAATATGTTCCATTTTCTGCCTGATAATATCGTGATACTGCAGATTGGTAATGATACTGCCAACACTACTGGTACAGTTTTTGGCAATACTATCGGTTTTCGACCTTAATTTTGCCGCTTCAATATTATGCTTTTCAATAACATCGATCTCACTACCAAGGACATCAAGCTTTTTCAGAACATCGTTAAAAATTAAATCCTTAATACCGACCAAATCCTGGTAAAGTATTTTAAGGTGGTTTTGGATTACATAAATATTCTCCTCAAATACAGGGCAGCTTTCCTTTACTTTATTGATTACACCTTCAATGCGGTGGGTTTCATTTTCTGAAAAATTCTTCACACTCCGGTCATAAAGATTGTTGGTCAGTTTAATATTGGAGAGCAGAAGTTTAAGAGAAGTAAGATTTTGTCTGAAATTGTTGATAGGCACAAACATCAAACTAAAGTTCGACTGAATACGTTCAAGAATTTCAAGGTTGGTATTCAGTTCCCCTTCAAATGAGAGTATTTCCTGTCGCAACTCATAAAAACTGTTTTTAAGTACTTCCAGGCTTTTCAGATTCCCTTCGGGACCGATCTTTTCAAAGCCCAGTGTAACATTGCGGGTAATATATTTTGCCCGTTCGTGATTGTGCTTGAGGGTTTTGTTCAGCGATAAAAAATCATCTGAAGAACATTTGTGCAACTCAAGGATCTTTTTGTCTATAGTAAAAAAAACCCTTAGCACCTGCTCAAGGACATTCAGATCTGCGTTCTTATTCTGTTTTTCGTTTGCGCTCATACACTGAAATATTTTCGGCCCGCAATTGTAATTCGTAACTACAACGGTCGTGCTGATATCTTTTCGTACCGGTATTATGTTATGCCGTGGGTTCTGTCTGGTTATAATAAAATATCAATTCAAGCGTTGAGGGAATGGTAGAAGATATGGTTTCAAAAACTACATTCTCTTTCCGATAGTCCTTTTTCACCAGCTGAAGCCTGAATATTCGGGGACATATTTGTTTAACCCACATTTGATAAGAATTCTCTTTTGTTTCCATAGCTGTTATATTAAAACTGAAACCTTTTATTCTTAACCATTCCAATCATACTTTCGATGGGTAAAATTAAACAGTGTGAGGAGTGAATAAAACAGTAGAACTACTGCAAATTTCAGGGGCATTTTTACGAGTTTCTCTGATTTCTGAATAGTTTACTGCAGGAGTAGCAAAAAATTGTAATTTTACTTTTCTTTGCAGGGCAGAAGAGATTGTACCCACATTCGAGTAATTTTAGGGTGTAAGTATCTTCAGTTTTCCCTGAAAACAAAAGGAAGTTACGATATCGAAACAGGCAACTCTTTAACCCGGTTGCTTTCACTAAAAATACAGATGCATATACTCGTTACAGATGATTTGTATACCAACCGTCTCCAGGCTGGAATCGTTATCAGGAGTTTGGGATATACCTATGACGAGGCGGTAAACGGAGAGCAGGCCATAGAAAAACTAAGCAATAATTCTTATGACCTTATTTTGATGGATATTGAAATGCCGGTAAGAAACGGACTGGAGACCACAAAATATATTCGTAAGCATTTCAGGGGCATTAAGAAAAAAACCCCCATCGTTGCCATTACAGCGCACAATCCGGGAGATTTTTTTGATAACTATACAGAAAAAGGGTTTAGTGGACTTATCAGCAAACCCATTACAGAAGAAAAGCTGAAAGCAATTTTAACCAGCCTTTCCTAATAACAAACAAGGTTGCTTCTGCTAAGAAACAACCTTGTTGGGAAAATAAACTATACGATTTAGCTTCTATCAGGACCCTCTTCTTTTGGGAGTTGTAGTTTCAGTTGAGTCGTTATCTTCTTTGGTTTCCTGGGTAGATCCCCTGCGAGCAGGTGCCTCAGTTTCACTTTCGGTTGTTCCTCTTCTGCTGGGTGAAGTTGTCTGACCCTCCTCAGCAGCTGCGTCATCCTTGAGGGAGTCAGTTGCTGCTCTTTCATCCTGTAATGCTTGCGGGGTTGTTGCGGGAGGAGTGGTTGGGGCAGGAACGACAGCCTCATCTTGTTCAATTACAGTTTCTTCCTCTTGTTCTTGTCCGGCAGGTTTTGAACCACCACCACATGAAACAAAAAAGAATGCTGTAGCCATTAATAGTACTCCGAAAATCTTTCTCATAGTTGGTTTGTTTTTATAGTTAGTAAGCAAATTGGACAGCAAAGATATGATTTTTTTAGATGGCTGAAAAAATTCATTTGGAAAAAATGCTTAATTTTGCAGTCCATAAAAAACAACAACCAATTAATTATTTAGTAACGAAAACCTATGAAAATGAAAAATTTGATGAAATTTGCAGCAGCTCTGGTTATTGGAGCATTTGTTTTTACTGCCTGTGAGGATGATGATGTTATCCTTTCTGCACCTGCCGACACAACGCTCGACCTGGGAGCTGAGTTTAACCCTATGGACGGAGTATCTGTTGATGGCATGGACATTGAAGATGTAACCTGGAATGCAGTTCCTGAATGGAATATTTATGAAGTCAATCATTATGTATTTACCTATACAGCCGGCGATCAGGTTGCGGACAGAAATGTTTTTATCCAGGTTGATGAGCTTTTGGGCATATACGAAGTAACCGATGAAGATGATGATGGCACTTCATACGAGCCCTATCTTGTTACCGTTTCCAAAGGATCAGAATATAACACGCTTCGTTTTAGTGAATTATTTTACCCTGATATTTTTATAAATGCAGAAGTAAATGGTGGATTTATTACCATTCCTGAGCAAACCTTCTTTGACAATACTGTTACAATAGAGGGAACAGGTTCTTATGATGGTGAAACAAGAAAAATTCTTGTTATAAACTACAACATTGTAGATAACGGCGAAACCTTCGTTGGAACATCTACATTTGATTAAACTTTACCCATAACAAACAAAAAAGGCTGCCTGATCAGGCAGCCTTTTTTGTTTGTTATACATTTTCAATTCTATTGATTATTCACAATCACTTAATATTCTATCTCTTACACGTTCGTCACTTCCCCCTCACTTTTGGCAATAATCACTGCACCGCAGCTATCACTCCATACATTTACGGCAGTCCTGAACATATCCAGGATACGATCTACTGCCAGAATCAAACCGATACCTTCCAGCGGTAACCCCACCGCTGAAAGTATGATAGTCATAATCACCAACCCGGCCATAGGAATTCCGGCCGCCCCGATGGATGCCAACAAAGCTGTAATGACAATAATAATCTGCTGAAGTATGCCCATCTCAATACCATAAGCCTGCGCAATAAATAATACCGCAACACACTGATACAAAGCAGTGCCATCCATATTGATGGTGGCTCCAAGGGGCAAAACAAAGCTGGTAGTCTTATTGGAAACACCACTTTTAAATTCTACAGCTTCCATGGTTAAAGGCAAGGTGGCGCTGCTGCTGGAAGTAGAAAAAGCAGTAAGCAGTGGCACCGACATGCCCCGTGCATGTTTTACCGGATTGGAACGCCCCAGAATCCTCAGCAGTAAAGGCAGAGTGATAAAAGCATGGATGGATAATGCTCCAATCACGGTCAACATATATATGCCCAACCTTCCGAATACAGCAAGCAGGTTATCTGATTGTTCGGCAATCAGACCGGCTACAATAGCAAATACCCCCAAGGGAGTAAACTTGATCACAAACATGGTAATGCTCATCATTATTTCAAAGACTGCATTAAAGAAGTCAATGATGGGAGCACTGTATCTTTTATCTACTTTGGTGGTAAAAAAGCCAAAGAAAATAGCAAAGAAAATAATTGCCGGCAAATCGCCCCTGGCCATGGCATCAATGATATTGGTTGGTATAATTTTTATCAGGGTTTGTCCAAAGCTATCTGTCGTAGCGTCCAGTTCCATTACCACCTGGCTTAACCCCAGATCTGCCCCTACTCCCGGTTTGATCAGATTTACCAGAATAAGACCGGTTACGATAGCAAACAAGCTGGTAAGCATATAATAAGAAATGGTTTTTAAACTCATTCGTCCTAAATTCTCACTGCTCCCAATGCCGGTTACTCCGGAAACAATCGATGCGAAAATCAGGGGAATGATAATCATTCGCAACGCCCTGAGGAATACATCTCCCATCCAGGTAACGTAGCCCACCTGATCCGGCAATAAAATTCCGAAAACAATTGCCAGTAAAAGGGCGATAAAAATTTGCCAGTGTAATTGTATTTTACTCAACATAAGCTCGTTAAATTAAGGTTTAAAATGGACAAAGCCCAAATATTTTTTTGTCAAACCTTTACTGCCACTTTACTATATGGTTTTCAAACAAGGTTTACCTTTTTTAGTTCTCATTGTTGCAAAGAACAATCGGCAATAATACAAAAACTATCTCTTTGACAAAGCAATAATTTTTGCTTTTCTCAAATACTGAAAAAATGGCATTTGTAAATAGACGAAAATGCCATTTTGACTTAAAATCTTCCGGCTTCATCAATGGTTTATATTTTGATGTAAAGTGGGTGTTGATAATAAAAAAGACTTTTTCTTAAAAAACTATAATAATACTAAACGCCAAGATAATATGACCACAGACAATTTCACATTAAAATCACAGGAAGCCCTTCAGAAGGCACAGGAAATTGCCATGGGATTTCAGCACCAGGCAGTGGAAAACAGCCACTTGCTCAAAGGTATTCTTACAGCCGATAATAGCGTAAGCCCATTTCTTCTGAAAAAATGCAATGTAAACGTGCAGACGCTCATCCAGGTTATCGACAGGGTTCTGGAATCCTACCCCAAAGTTACTGGCGGAAACGTTTACCTTTCTCAGGAAACCAACCAAACCCTGCAAAATGCATTGCGCCAGTCAAAAGACCTGGGCGATGAATTTATCAGCATCGAACACCTGCTGCTGGCATTGCTAAAAGGGAAAGACAATACCTCTACCCTTATGAAAGACAGTGGATTGAACGAGAAGGATCTCAAACAAGCCATCCAGGAGCTGCGAAAAGGTTCAAAAGTAACCAGCCAGTCAGCAGAAGAAAGCTTTAATGCCCTTGGCAAATATGCCAGAGATTTAAATCAGGACGCCATTTCCGGGAAACTGGACCCTGTAATAGGCCGTGACGAAGAAATCCGACGGATTCTTCAGATTCTTTCCCGACGTACCAAAAACAACCCCATTTTGATTGGCGAACCAGGTGTAGGCAAAACGGCTATTGCAGAAGGCCTTGCCCATCGGATTGTTAACGGCGATGTACCCGAGAATCTTAAATCCAAAAAGATTTTCAGCCTTGATATGGGAGCCCTGATAGCCGGAGCCAAGTATAAAGGCGAGTTCGAAGAGCGTCTGAAGGGAGTAATCAAAGAGGTAGTTTCATCTGAAGGCGAGGTTGTTTTGTTTATCGACGAGATTCATACCCTGGTGGGTGCCGGAGGCAGTGGCGAAGGTGCCATGGATGCCGCCAACATCCTGAAACCGGCACTGGCCCGTGGAGAATTGCGTGCCATAGGGGCAACCACCCTTAAAGAATACCAGCGATATTTTGAAAAAGACAAAGCACTGGAAAGACGTTTCCAAACGGTGTCGGTAGATGAACCGAACCGTCCGGATGCAATTTCTATTCTCAGGGGGCTCAAAGAACGCTATGAAACCCATCACCAGGTAAGAATCAAGGATGAAGCCATTGTGGCTGCCGTAGACCTCTCACAACGCTACATCACGGATCGCTTCCTACCGGACAAAGCCATTGACCTCATTGATGAAGCCGCATCGAAGATGAGGCTGGAGATGAATTCTGTTCCCGAAGAGCTTGATGAAGCGGAAAGAAAGATCCGTCAACTGGAAATTGAAAAAGAAGCCATCAAGAGAGAAAAGGATGAACTGAAACTTAAGGAACTCAACGAAATACTGGCCAATCTTTACGAAGAAAAAAACCTGTTGAAAGCGCGTTGGGAAAGCGAAAAAGAAGTTGTAGAAGGTATCCAGAGCCAGAAAAAAGCCATTGAGCAACTGAAGCTCGAAGCCGAACAGGCCGAAAGAAACGGGGATTTTGGTAAGGTAGCCGAGATTCGTTACGGCCATATGAAAGCCACCGAAGAGAAACTCGAAAAGCTGAAAGAGAAACTTCAGGAAATGCAATCCGACAATCCCATGATCAAGGAAGAAGTTACTTCGGAAGATATTGCCGATGTGGTATCGAGATGGACGAGAATACCTGTAAGCCGCATGCTGCAGAGCGAAAGAGAAAAATTACTGAGCCTGGAAGATGAGCTTCACAAGAGAGTAGTGGGTCAGCAGGAAGCTATCGGGGCCGTGTCCGATGCCATCAGGCGCAGTCGTGCGGGCCTGCAGGATTATAAACGTCCCATTGGTTCCTTTATCTTTCTGGGAACTACAGGAGTGGGAAAAACCGAACTGGCAAGAGCCCTGGCTGAGTTTCTTTTTAATGATGAAAATGCCATGGTGCGCATTGACATGTCTGAATACCAGGAAAGGCATACGGTAAGCCGGCTCATTGGTGCACCTCCCGGATATGTTGGGTACGAAGAAAGCGGTCAACTCACCGAAGCGGTGAGAAGGAAACCATATTCGGTGGTATTGCTAGATGAAATTGAGAAGGCCCACCCCGATGTGTTCAATATCCTGCTTCAGGTTCTTGATGAGGGACGACTTACGGATAACAAGGGACGCACGGCTGACTTCAAAAATACAATTATCATCATGACCTCCAATATTGGGTCATCATTGATACAGGAGAACTTCGAAAAAACGAATGATAGTAATTATGAAGAAATCATTGAGCAAACCCGCAAAGAGGTATCCATGATTCTCAAGAAAACCATCCGCCCGGAATTTCTCAACCGAATTGATGAGATAATCATGTTCAAGCCTCTGGTTTTTGATGAATTGAAAGAAATAGTAAGGTTACAGATGGAAAAGGTGGCAGAAATGCTGGCTGACAATGGTATTACCCTAAAAACGTCAGAACCTGCCCTTGCCTGGATAGCAAAGACAGGTTTCGACCCACAATATGGGGCAAGACCACTGAAAAGAGCTATTCAGAAAACCATCCTTAACAGACTTTCCAAAGAAATTCTGGCAGGTAGTATCATGCGGGATTCTGTTATCAACATTCGCGTTAAGGATGATGAACTGGAATTTGTAAATGAAACCTAGAAGAGGGTACAAAAACTGAAACAAAAAAAGGGATAAAACAAAGCCGTCGTTACAACTGAAACCGGTCTGTTTTATCCCTTTGCGCTAAACTAAAACTTCGTTATCATGCAATGCTATCAATACCTTAAAATAGCAGCAATCTTGTGGTGGTTGCCCAGGGTACCATCATCTACAAACACAATCTTTCCTCCTTTTTCCATCACAATTTCTGCTACCTCGTCTACTGCATCGGGCATAATTTTATTTTCCGGCAGATTGCTCGTATCCAGCACCAGGGTATTATTTTCTTCCAGTCCGGCAGGGATGTGAAACTCCTGTTCGGCAACCAGCGTGCTTATACGACCTTCATTGGCCAGACGCCATACCTCCGATATACCAGAAGCCAGCTTATTTGCACTTATTGCTCTCTGCATCTCATTCAATGCCGAGTGCCTCTCTTTTTTGGTTTTTTCACGCACTATCTCCCAGACTTTTTTCCCAAGATCATGGGCCGACATGGCCTCGTAGTTTCCTTCGAGTTGGCCGAATATTATGTCCTTTGCATCGGTTACATCACGGTAAAGAGCCAGGTTTTTCTGCACACCCGCCAAGACCAGCCGGGTAGGTTCAACATGATATTTGCTCAGAAACACCTTGTCAACCTTGTTGAAGAACTCTTTTATTTGCTTTTCCTTTTCTTTGGCAAAGTCAGTGGGATTAAGTTCCAGCTCCGTAAACTCGCTTTGAACCGGAAACCCGTTTTCGGTAACTTCGGTGGCCTGATCCCTGAAACACGAGATCAACCGGGCCCTGAACAAACTTAAATCAAGAATATAATAATGGGTTGCCCTGTTTACTCCTCTGATTAAATCACGGGTAGCAAAAGTTTTGTCAATAATCAATCGTTCTCTTACTCTGAATGGAATATCTACCTGCTGCGACACCTCTTTACTGACAAAAAGGGCCAGTCCGTCCAGCGTTCTGCTGATATCTACCCTGGCAGCAAGAGTTTGTATTTTATCAATCCAGTCTTTGGCTTCTTTTTTCCCAAGCTCCTGTTCCAGTCTGTCACTGGCTTCCCGCACCATCTTTTTTAACCGAATGGCATTCTTCTGGTTATCCGGTGCTGTTCGATGGGTGGGAAAAAGAATTGAGACACAAGGATACTCTTTCACCTGCATCAAGCTGTTCAATAATTGCTTGTCCATATTTTTGTATTTTAAAATTAAAAATCACCTGACGAATATAACGAATTAACCCCTGAAAATCAAATGTTTTAAGAGTTATTGTGCCACCGATAAACCTGGCTGATACATAATATTCTGAAGTTATACATACTGAATTTTTAATACATTTTTAATATTTTGCCAGTTGATTCAGAATCAAAGGTTGCAGGTGTTTTATAAAAGAGAATTTGTATAATGCTGGGTTGCCCAAAAAACCAACAGAATAATTCCTATTTTTGCACAACAATAATAGAAACCCGGATAAGAACCTAAAACTCCTTTTGCATTGAACACCCCGTTTTTTATAGCCCGCAGGATGGGTGCCGAAAAGAAAAACCTTACCGGGCTGGTAAAATTGATTGCCATACTCTCTATTTCCCTGGGCCTTACAGTAATGATTCTTGCAGTAGCTGTGGTGACTGGTTTCCAGAATGAAATCAAGAGTAAAGCCATCGGGTTTGGCTCCCATATTCAGATTAACAATTTCGACTACAACATTTCTTATGAGATCCAACCTGTAAGCAAAGATCAGCCCTTCTATGAAGATCTGGCCCAAACCCCAGGCATAAAAAATATCCATGCATTCTCTACCAAACCCGGCATCATAAAAACCGAAGATGAAATTCATGGTGTTATATTTAAAGGGGTAGGCAGTGATTACGACTGGGATTTTTTCAGTAACCGGATGATAGATGGAATCATTACCCTTTACCATGATAGCATAAGAAGTGACGATATCATCATTTCAGCATATGTTTCCCGTTTGCTGAACCTTACCACCGGCGATGACATCTTATTGTACTTCATCCAGGATCCTCCCCGTGTGCGCAGGTTTACCATATCGGGCATATACGAAACGGGACTGGAAGAGTTAGATAAAATCTTTGTGCTGGGCGATATTCAGCATGCCCAAAGGCTTAACAACTGGGAAGCAGACCAGGTGGGGGGATTTGGTATTGTACTCGAAAATTTCCGGAAACTCGATCAATTCAATGAGAAAGTTCAGGACATCATTCCTTATACACTTAACTCCAGAACCATTGGTGAAATCTATCCACAAATCTTCGACTGGCTGGCTTTGCTGGATATGAATGTATACGTTATTATAATTATTGTGGTATTGGTAGCAGGTATAAATATGATTACCACCCTTCTTATCTCAGTGCTGGAAAAGACCAATCTGATAGGGATACTCAAAGCCCTGGGGGCCAGTAATAAGGTAATACAGAGAGTATTCCTGTATCATGCAGGTTTTTTGATTGCAAGAGGGATGATTTTGGGGAATTTGCTGGGAATAGGGCTGGGATTATTGCAACAACAATTCGGGTTTATAACCCTTTCGCAGGAATCTTACTTTGTAAATGTTGTGCCCATCGAACTGAATCTCCTCTATATTTTGCTATTAAATGCCGGTACTTTTGCCATTTGCATGACCATGCTGATTATGCCCAGTTACATCATAGCAAGAATATCGCCTGTTAAAGCAATTACCTTCAGATAGGGCCTGCTGAAAAACACTTAATTGAAGGTATACCAATTCTATACAATATACAAGATAGGGTTTATATGCAAGGATTTTAATGATTCTTTATTCAAAACTTTGCACGTTCTTTTCGTTAGTTTTCAGCAGGCCCTATAGAAAAAGCCGTCTCCCAAAGCAGGAAACGACTTAATGTGTTTTCTAAAGATTACTACCGGGAGCGCAAAAAATCAAAACAACAACCCAATGCTGAATATGATTTGTCGGGGGCGGGAATCAAAGTTATAAGTAGTCTCGCCAATTTCGATTCCATCTCCCAGGTCACTGAGTCCGAACTGATATTTCAGATCCAGGGCAATATTGCCAAGATTCATTCCGGCTCCTAATTGAAAACCATAGGTGGCAGGTTTAAAACGCTCCCTGAAACCAGACTCTTCAGAAGATAAACCCGAGGAGCTATCAAGCAAAATACTGGCCACAGGCCCAAGTCCTGCTCTCAGTGGGCCGATTTTTGCCCCTACTATTACCGGAATGTCGAGGTGCGAAAACTTCTGCTGGAAAAAACTGTCAGGTTCTCCCTCACGCTCAAGAACCAAATCATGCCCTGTGGATACAAACAAAAGTTCCGGCATTATAAATACTCCCATAAGAGAAATCTGCGCCATGACTCCTGCATGAAAACCGGTATAGGACTCATTGATGGTTTTGATACGGGTTTGTGCGTTACCCAGCTCATAAGTATTGGAGGGTAATCGGCTGAAATTCATACCTCCACGCAAACCAAAGGAAAACTGAGCCTGTGATACATGCATCACTCCCAGCAATAAGAAAAACAAGAATGTCTTTTTCATTTTTTTGAATTTAATTCTTACTGAAAAAAAAACGAAATATCCACGAATAAAAGTATCTGTTGCGAAAACTATTATCGTGGATATTTCATCTGTTTATAATTTTATTAATTCGGTCAGATAGAGCTCGCCAACAACCAGTAGTCATAATTTTTTTAGCTCGGTGTGCATTATAACCATCCGCGTGTTTGTCAATATAATTGTCATGGCTCGGTTCATATTTGGCTAATTTTGTTTAATCAGTTTTATTTAACCATAAACCGTACCACAAAAAAAGAATCAGGCTCAGGAGGCATTGAGTATTTTAAGTTTTTCCTCCAAAATGGCAATATCTGCCCTGGCATCAGAAATCTTTTTCTCAAACTCAGCCTTCAGTACATCGGCCTTTTTGGATGAAGCAAAGAAGCCGATATTATTTTCCCACAATTTGATATCATTCTGCAAACCATTGATTTTGTTTACAAGGAAGTTTCTTTCCTTGTAAATAATATTATCTGCATTGGGTGAATTCTTCAGATTCTCTATTTTATTCTTAAATCCGATGGCTGACTTGGCTTTGCGGCTGATATTAAGTTTATCGAACTGCTCATTGACAACCTTTCTGAACTCATTTTGTATTTTGTCCTTTTCTTTAATAGGAACATGACCAATTTCCATAAACTGTCGCTGGAAATCCTTCAATACATTGAGATTCTCTGTGTTGTCCTGGGAGTACTCGTATGATTTAACCGTTTCAATAAGTTCCTTTTTCTTGCGGAGGTTTTCTTCCTGCTTCTCTCCAATATTGGAGAAATAATCTGCTTTTCTGTGGAAAAATTCATCACATGCTGCTCTGAATCGTTTCCATACTTTGTCTGAGAACTTTTTGGGTACCGGCCCTATCTTTTTCCATTGCTGTTGAAGAGCAATCAGCTCATCGGTGGTTTGTTTCCAATCCTCGCTGTCTTTAAGGGCTTCAGCCTGCACGCACAAATTCAGCTTTTGATTATAATTCTCAGTCTGATCTTCTTTGTAACGGAAGAAGAAGTCTTTTTTCTTTTTGAAAAAAGAATCCAAAGCAGAACGAAACCTCACCCAAACCTCGTCATTTACTTTTTTGGGGGCAAAGCCAATGGTTTTCCATACTTTAAAAATCTCGTTTACTTTATCGGTGGCTTCCTGCCATTTGCGGGGTGAATCAGAGGTAAACTCAGACAGCGCTTCGGCCTGTTCGCAAAGAAGCACCTTGGCTGAATAGTTTTTGTTCTGTTCTTCTCTCAGAGAATCGTAATAAGCTTGTCTTCTATCGTTCAAGGTGTCAGAGGCTGCTTTAAACCGATCCCATATTTCATCCTTTTTGTCTTTGGGGACAGGGCCGGTTTCTTTCCAGGCTTCATGAAGTTTTTGTAATTTCTGGAAAGACTTATTCACGGACGTTTCCAGCAATAGTTCTTCGGCCTTTTCGCAAAGCTCTGTTTTGGCTTCAAGGTTCTTTTTTAAATCCAGATCCCTTAGCTCTTTATTGATTTTTACTTTGTCGAAAAACTTCTCAACCAGGAAATGGTAATTGTTCCACAGTGTGTTCTTTGCACCCTGAGGAACAGGCCCCAATTCGCGCCATTTGTCCTGAAGTTCCTTGAAAACATCATAGGTCTTTTTAAGCTCTTCCTCCGACTCAATCAGGCTGCGCAATTCTTCCAGGATGGCTTCTTTCTCTTTCAGATTGTCCTGCTTCTGTTTTTCTGCGGCCTGGTCATAAATGCTCTTTTTGTGCTTGTAAACACCAAAAGCTTTATCAAAACGAACAGCGAGTTCATCCACAGGTTTTTCACCCTGGCCTTCATCTTCACCCTGATCTGTTTTACTCAGATTTTTTTCGTAATCGCTTACACTTTCCTCCTTCAGATAATTCCTGAAAGCTACCTTAATGTAGCCAATATGCTTGCGGATATAATTGATATCATCACTCTCTACCAATGCTTCTACTGCTTCTACCAGTTCAGCTTTGGATAAGCTGTTGTATTTTGCCGTTAAATCTTCGGCTTCACTGCTTTCGTCAGCATCATGTGCTGTATGATCTTCCGCATCCTCATTATTGTCTTCATCATCTTCTACTGATGCGTCCCTAACGGGTTCTGCTTCTGTTTTTCCGGACTCCGTTTTCTTCTCAGCTTGCTGCTCAACATCAGGTCTTTCTTCCTTTTCAGCAATTACTTCAGGTTCGGATTTTTCTTTTTCCTCAACAGCTTCCGGGGTTTCTTTCTCTTCTATTGCTTCAGAAGTTTCATTGCTTTCAACAGGTTCCAATGTTTCTTTGTCTTCAGCAGCCTCCGGAATTTCTTTGTCGCCAGCGACTTCCGAAGTCTCTTGTACTTCTTTTTTCTCCGTTGCAGTAGATTCACTTTCGGTTTGAGGAGACTCCTGGTTTTGGGTCTCTTCCGGCTTTTGTTGTTCCTGTTCAGGATTCAGATTCTCTACCCCTTCTGTCTTTTTATTTTTGTCAGATTCGGGGTTAAGCAGCTCTTGGTTTTCCATCAAAGTAAAAATTAAACGTTATTAACTGTAATTGTTAAGGAAGAAATACGCGGTAAAAAGCTTTGCATAACAGTCGTATCAGCCTGAACTATTTACCAGATAAATGTATTGATTAAAAAATGCGCACAAAAGTACAAATATAATTTCAATGCAGAATGCAGATTGTCAGTAAATTTGGGGCAAAAAGCACCTTACCATCAGATTTGAGCCAATCCCTGATCCAAATCGCCAAGAATATCCTCGATATTTTCAATTCCTACTGAGAATCTGACCAAACCATCGGTGATACCTGAGTTGATTCGGGATTGTTTATCCATTTTGGAATGGGTCATGGATGCCGGGTGCTGAATCAAGGTTTCCACACCTCCCAAGGAAACGGCGAGCATGGCTAGTTTTACTGAATTCATCAACACTTTCCCTGCTTCAAGACCTCCTTTAAGTTCAAAACTTATCATTCCACCGGGGCCTTTCATTTGCTTTTGACCCAGCTCGTATTGAGGGTGTGATTTCAATCCAGGGAATCTAACCCACTTTACTTTGGGATGATTCTCAAGGTACTCAGCAATCTTGATGGCATTTTCCTGCGAACGATCCATCCTGATGGAAAGGGTTTTTAACCCCCTGATGACCATATAGGCCTGATGCGGATCCATATTGCATCCAAGGGTGACCATCATAGGACGTAAGGTGTTGTAGATTTCTTTTTCCCTTGTAATAATAATCCCTCCCACAATGTCGGCATGGCCATTCAAAAACTTGGTAACAGAATGGAAAACAACATCAAATCCAAAGTCAAGTGGTTTTTGCAGGTAGGGACTACAGAAGGTATTGTCGCAAACGGTTATCAGGTTATGTTCTCTGGCAATTTTCACCACCGCCTCAAGGTCTGTAATATCCATGGTGGGGTTGGCCGGAGTTTCAATATAAATCACTTTGGTGTTGGGTTTGATTGCCTCTCTTATACTTTCAGGATTACAGGTATCAAGATAGGTGGCTTCCACACCAAAACGCGAGTAGTGCTTTTCCATCACAACCCGCGAAGGGCCATAAACGGCAGCAGTACTAATCATATGGGCTCCCTGATCAAGCAATGCCATATAAATGGTGTTTACAGCTCCCATCCCCGAACTGCAGGCAATGCCACGATACCCGTTTTCCAGCTCAGCCACAAGGTTTTCCAGGGAGTCGATGGTGGGGTTGTTGATACGTGTATAAATATAACCATCTTCCTCTCCGGCAAAACAGGCAGCACCATGGTCGGCGTTTTTAAATTTGAAGGTTGATGTCTGGTAGATAGGCACAGTGGCACTGCCAAACTGATCTTCAAATGTACCGGCATGAATGAGTTTAGAATTAAAACCTAAGTTTTTTGTTTTCATTATTTAGTAGTGTTTTTCAATGTATAACTAATAAAACCTCCTGGATTAATAATCATCAGTGTCGAGCATCACAAGGGTGCAATCCTCCAGAACCTCAATACCTGCAGCTTTGGCAAGTTTTTCCAGTTTAGGATTATAACTGCCGGGGTTAAAAATGATTCTCTGGGGTTCAAGGTCGATGATGTATTCAAGGTAGGGTTCTTGTTTCTCGGGATTCAGGTACATGGTAACGGTGTGAACGTCAGGAATATCAATCATTTCTTTAATGATTTTCACTGAATCAATTTCGGCTTCTACTTTGCCTATCGCCACAACCTCATGCCCGTATGACAGAAGTCTCTTGACTGCTTTGTAAGCATACCTTACAGGGGTGGGACTGGCTCCCAGCACTAGTGTTTTCTTACTCATAGGGTTGCAAAATTAGCATTTTATTTGATGGTAACAATAGAAAATTCGGGGGCATCCAAAACGTGTTTTTTTACGGTACAGGCACCGGCTGCCTTGATGAGAGCATCTCTGTATTTTTCAGGAAAATCGGCCGGTAAATGGATTTCAATTTCTATTTTATCGATGAGTTTTTTTTCGGGATTGAATCGCGTTTTTTGTTCAAGCCTGATTCCCTCTTCAGAAAGATTGCGCTGCTGGCAAAAGGATTTTACATACCAACCGGCGCAGGTGCCGATGCTTACCATAAACAAATCAAAAGGAGACAATGCGGAGTTGTCTCCTCCGGCTTTTTCGGGTTGATCAGTTATCATTTCGAATCCCTTGTAACGAGCTTTTACAATTTGTTTTTCACCTAATATAATTTCCATTTTCTTATTGTTTAAAAAGTTATTACCACAAATCCAGCAGAGCGGGTCGAAGTCTGGATTTGTTCTGATGAATCTTTTATTTACATAATGCTAACAGGTGAGAGGATTTTTGGTTTAATCACCATTTGTTCCCCATTTCTCTTTCAGCGCTTTTAAAAACCATCCGGGGGCAGCACAGGGTCTGCCTGTTTTCATATTCACGAAGGCAAGAATGGTTTCGCCTGTGTTGAGTAGCTTTTCCTTTTCATTGAAAACCTCATAATAGAAATGCATACGCGAAACAGGTAATTCTTTTACTGTGGTGCGTATGGTTAGGAGATCGTCGTAAAAAGCGGGTCTTATATATTTTAGCTGCATAGATGCGATGGGCATCATCACACCTTCCGCTTCCATTTCCCGGTAGGTCATCCCCAGTTCACGCATGGCCTCTGCCCTGCCCACTTCATAATAAGAGGGATAATTTCCATAATACACATATCCCATTTGGTCGGTTTCAGAATATCGAACCCTGATCCTCGTTTCACTTACGTACATAAGGAATTTTTATGCAAACCTAACGAAATTTTCCAAAAAAAACCTGGTAAAAAAAAGAATACCCGAATCCTTCCGGATTCCAGGAAGAATTTGGGTAGTCTCAACAATTTGATTTGAAGGATTTTTATCCCTCTTTTACGACTTCACCTTTGATACGCAGGATTACCTGTTTATTATCAGCATTGGAATGCACAATCACGGCTTTATTGATAACATTGGGCCGGTTGACGGTGGTATACTTTATTTTGATAACCCCTTCCTCACCTGGCAAAACAGGTTCTTTGGGCCACTCAGGCACAGTGCAACCACATGAAGCTCTTACATTGCTTAACACCAAAGGTACTTTACCCGTGTTGCTGAAAGTAAATTCATGTGTGGCATCAGCCTGAAGAGGTATCTGACCAAAATCATGAGTAGTTTCCTTGAATTCAATGTGAGGAAGTTCTTCTGCCT
This sequence comes from Sphingobacteriia bacterium, assembly GCA_011390575.1. GTDB lineage: Bacteria > Bacteroidota > Bacteroidia > Bacteroidales > UBA7960 > SKVR01. The sequence goes on along the minus strand of JAABSE010000002.1, from coordinate 34,764 downwards.
CTGCTTTGTTTTCAGCGGGTGGGGTCTGGGCAAATGCCAGTGTGGCTGATAACAGCCAAATCCCAAGTACAATTTTCTTCATTACATAATTTTTTTGAAATGGATGAATTAGTTAACTTGTTGATTGCAACAGGCAAGACAATTTTTTGAATTGCATGTTCTAATATTGTGCAAAATGATCAATTCCAACTGAAAAGAATCTTTTCATAATCATTACATACGCTTTAAGTTTGATTGGGTGGAAAGCAAAAGGAAAGTATCGGATTGCCACACGCCCTGGAATAGTTCGTTTACCTGTTCAGGTTCTGCAAATGTAATAAATAATCTTTGACACAAAAAACAATCTTGTTACTTTTTCATGACAAAAGAAATATTTTTCTCTTTGTAATCATCTTGTTTGCCGACTAAAAACAACAGAATACAAATAAAAAACTTATTATCTATGTCAGACAAACAAAACAAGGCTAACGGCCATTACCGCCATGCCTCCCATAAGACCATAGAGGGAGAGATGAGGCTCACCATATTCACGGGCAGCGGGCAGCAGTTCATCTATGGAGATAAAAATCATGATACCTGCCACGGAGGCAAAAATAAATCCAAAAAGGATGTCATTCAAAAAAGGCATCAGGATGAGAAAGCCAAAAATTGCCCCTACGGGTTCTGCGAGACCTGACAAAAAGCTGTATTTGAATGCTTTCGTCCTGCTTTTGGTAGCGTAAAAAATGGGAACGGACACCGCAATTCCTTCAGGAATATTATGTATAGCAATAGCAATGGCGATGGGTAAACCCAGCTTTATATCCTGCAAAGCCACGATAAATGTAGCAAGACCTTCGGGGAAATTGTGAATAGCAATGGCGAGAGCTGACATCATACCCATGCGGTAAAGTTTTCTTCTCTTTTCGGTTTCCAGGTTTTCCTCCAAAGCTTCTACCTTTTTTATTTCGTGAGGGTTTTCAAAGGAGGGGACAAGTTTATCGATGATTGCAATAACTATCATTCCGGTAAAAAAGCCTACAACAGCTAAAAAATGCCCTGTCTTCAGTCCGGCATCACCCGTCATGATGTCTATGCTTTTTGGCAGGATTTCCATAAAGGAAACATAAATCATAACCCCGGCAGAAAAACCAAGGGAGACAGAAAGAAACTTCGTATTGGTGGTTTTGGTAAAAAATGCAATGGCACTTCCTATACCTGTAGAAAGACCCGCGAAAAGTGTTAATCCAAAAGCAAAAATAACCGTTTGGTTATTGTACACTAAATCCAGTATATCGTCCAAAATATTTATATCACTAATTAATTCTACACTATAATTATTAACTGATTAGCCGGCAGACAATGCAAAATCTGCCTGGCAAATGGCCGTTACTTCTTTAAGTATGGAATCGTAATCATATCCACACTCCTTATGAAGTTCATTAAGCGAACCATGCTGAATAAAAGCATCGGGAATACCTAATCTTTTGACTTTTGCATGGTAGTTATTGTCGGCCATAAATTCAAGAACAGCACTTCCCATTCCTCCGGTAACAGCGTTATCCTCAATAGTAATGATTTTACTAAAATGAGCAAAAACATCATGCAGCAATTCATGGTCAAGGGGTTTTACAAACCTAAGATCATACATAGCAGCTTTTATATTGCTTTTCTTTTCCAGCTGTTCACAAACCTTTAAGGCAACATTCCCAACCGGCCCTACGGTTATCACAGCAATATCCTTCCCATCCTTCAGCTTTCTGCCTGTCCCGGGAGTAACTTCCTCAAAAGGAGTTTTCCAATCCCTCATCACACCATTTCCTCTGGGATACCTTATAATCCATGGCCCCCGGGGCTTAAGCTGTGCTGTATACATGAGATTTCTGAGCTCCTGCTCGTTCATGGGTGAGGCAATGGTTAGACCAGGAATACATCGTAAAAAAGAAAGATCATACGCTCCATGATGGGTGGGACCATCCTCTCCAACCAGCCCTGCCCTGTCAAGACAAAAGATAACCGGCAGGTTTTGCAGGGCAACATCATGTATGGCCTGGTCGTAGGCACGCTGAAAAAAAGAGGAGTAAATATTGCAAAAAGGTATCAGCCCCTGGGCTGCCAGTCCGGCAGCAAAAGTAACGGCATGCTGTTCTGCAATGCCCACATCAAAAGTTTTGCCGGGCATTTCACTCATCATAATATTGAGCGAACAACCAGAAGGCATCGCGGGAGTTATTCCTACTATATCAGGATTCTTGCGTGCCAGTTCAAGAACGGTTTGTCCAAAAACAACCTGAAACTTCGGGGGTTTATCCTTTTCGCAGGGCGCAATTTTCAACTCCCCGGTTTTCTTGTTAAAGAGACCCGGAGCGTGGAATTTGGTTTGTTCCTTTTCAGCATGAGGATAACCTTTCCCTTTTACCGTAAGAACATGCAGCAACTTAGGCCCTTTAATATGTTTTAAATCATTGAGCACTTTGGTCAAATGATGAATATCGTGTCCGTCAACCGGTCCGAAATATCGAAAATTCAAAGACTCAAAGAAATTGCTTTGTTTGAGCAAAGAAGTTTTGATGGCATTCTCCAGTTTTTGTATCAAACTACGGGTGTTGGGGCCGTATCGACTAATAGAACCCAATATGTTCCAAACTTCATCCTTGAGTTTGTTATAGGTTCTGGAAGTGGTAATATCAGTGAGGTATTCTTTGAGTGCACCCACATTTTTGTCAATAGCAATCCCATTGTCGTTGAGAATCACCAATAGGTTGGCATTGGCAACACCGGCATGATTCATGGCTTCAAAAGCCATACCGGCTGTCATACTTCCATCTCCAATAACGGCTATGTGTTGCCGGTCATTATCGTTCTGTAAGCCAGAAGCAATGGCCATACCTAATGCTGCAGAAATGCTGGTACTTGAATGTCCCGTTCCAAAAGCATCATAAGGACTTTCGCTCATTTTGGGAAAACCACTCACCCCCTTGTATTTCCGGTTGGTATGAAAATCATCTTTTCTGCCCGTAAGAATTTTGTGGGCATATGCCTGATGGCCTACATCCCAAATCAACTTGTCGTAAGGGGTATTGAAAACATGATGCAGCGCTACAGTAAGCTCTACAACCCCAAGACTGGCACCAAAGTGCCCGGGATTAATACAGGCAGCATCTATAATAAACTCTCGGAGCTCTTCACTAAGAACTTGAAGTTGCTCCAGGTTAAGCCCCTTGAGGTCAGCTGATGAATTAATCTTTGACAACAAGTCTCCTGCCTGTAATGTCATTATCGTTATCCTTTGAAAAACCTTAATTTGACTACAAAAGTATGAAATAAAAAAGTCTTTTTAAAACACTCTATCTGTTGAAAACAATAATTGTAAAGATTGTGATAGAGATAGCATAGAATTTGTCAAAATTCTATACCATAACCCGGCTTTTATAAAAGAAGTAAATATTGGCACTGGTTGCTGTGAATCAGAAAACTAATCGTAAAAATACGTTTACCCACGTATCCCTAAAAGTAGGGATTTTAAACCCGGGAATTAGAGTTAACAGCTTTTTTTCTATAAATTTGCAGACTTATCCGGAATAAGTCTAAATAACAATTGATATTGAAGTTTTTTCCGGGGCCTTCACCCCTGGAAAACCGATAAAACTTTTTTCGGAAATTAAAATACATACTTATAACAGCCGCCTTGTATCATCCGCTGGGTTTGATAAGAAACAAAAACGAGGCCGATAAATTATATAATTCCCGCTATGACCTTACTGGATTTGCAAAATGGAGAAAAAGGAATCATTCAAAAAGTAAAGGGTCGTGGTGCGTTTCGCAGAAGAATAATCGAGATGGGTTTTGTGGCGGGACAGTCCGTTGAAGTAATAAAGAAAGCCCCGCTAAAGGATCCTATTGAATACAACATAATGGGTTACAATGTATCGCTCCGCAGCAGCGAGGCCCAGCTTATAGAGGTGCTGCCCCTTGATGGCACTACTGAATATACCAGCCCTGAATATGAAGGCATCATTATCAGCGAAGGATTTAAAATTACCCGCCAAAACGGTAAAAACATCAACGTAGCCCTGGTGGGCAACCCCAATAGCGGAAAAACCAGCTTCTTCAATCATGCCTCAGGTTCGCGCGAGCGCGTGGGAAATTACAGTGGTGTGACGGTTGATGCCAAGCAGGCATGGTTTAAACAAAAGGGTTACCGGTTCAATATCACCGATCTTCCAGGCACTTATTCCATTTCAGCCTACACTCCCGAAGAAATATTTGTGCGTGAGTTTATCACCGAGCATTTACCCGACGTGGTCATCAATATTGTAGATGCATCCAACTTCGAAAGAAACCTTTACCTTACCACGCAGCTTATCGATATGGATATCAAGGTGGTAATGGTTTTGAACATGTTTGATGAGTTTGAGAAAAAAGGTGACAAACTCGATTATGAATCACTGGGAAAAATGATTGGTATACCGATGATTCCAGCAGTGAGCTCTAAAGGCACCGGTATATCGGAAGTTTTTGACAAAGTGATTGAGGTTTTTGAAGACAAGGACCAAACCCAGCGCCACATTCACATCAACTATGGTGAGCCTTTTGAAAAATCCATAAAAATATTACAGGACAAAATCAATGCCCCGGGCAACCAGCATCTCACCGACAGGATTTCTTCCCGCTATCTGGCCCTCAAATTACTGGAAAAAGACAATGTCATTGCCCAGCATATTATTGAGAACTGCCACAACCAAAAAGACATTATTGATTCGGCAGCCAAAGAAATTGAAAAACTTGAAAGTGTCTTCAACGATACTACCGACACCCTGATAACCGACCTTAAATATGGCTTTATCAACGGAGCACTCAAAGAGACCATTATCCCCGCAAAAAATCAGCGGAGAAGAAAAAGTGAGATCATCGACACCTTACTAACCGATAAAATACTTGGGTTTCCTGTTTTTTTGTTTTTCATGTGGGTAATGTTTTCGGCTACTTTCATGCTTGGAAGTTATCCCATGGAATGGATTGAAGAAGGCGTAGAGCTGCTGAGTGCCGGTCTTGACAATGCCATGCAGCCCGGCCCCCTGAAAGATTTACTTATCAACGGAGTGATAAGTGGTGTGGGAGGAGTGATTGTTTTTCTTCCCAACATTGTTCTGCTTTTCTTTTTTATCAGTCTGATGGAAGATACGGGCTACATGTCGAGAGCAGTATTTATTATGGATAAACTCATGCACAGGATTGGACTGCACGGCAAATCCTTTATTCCCCTGCTGATGGGATTTGGGTGCAACGTACCTGCAATTATGGCCACCCGCACACTGGCCAATCGCAACGACCGTCTGCTGACCATGATTATCAATCCTTTTATTTCATGCAGTGCCCGGTTGCCGGTATATGTGCTGTTTATCACGGCGTTTTTTCCTAATTACCAGGGTACGCTTTTATTTCTCATTTATGCCATAGGAATTCTTATGGCAGTACTTGCTGCCATCACCTTCAAAAAAACCATTTTCAAGGGAGAAGAAGTTCCTTTTGTAATGGAACTGCCACCCTACAGGGTACCTACCTTTAAGGCGATTGTAATACACATGTGGAGCAAAGCTGTACATTACCTGAAGAAAATCAGCGGAATTATCCTGGTTGCCTCAATCATCATCTGGGTGTTGGGCTATTTCCCTTATGGCATGGAGTATGGCAAGAAAATAGAAGAGCAGAGAGAACAAATCAGTGTACAGTATGATGTGGCGATTGCAGCAGAATCGGTTGAAGATAATGCAGCCCTGCAGCTGGAGGAGGAAAAGGAAAGAGAAATTGAAAACATGGAAGTGAATTTCCTGCAACAACGACAGGAAAAAAGCCTTATCGGTCAGCTGGGAAGATTTATAGAGCCGGCAATGGCTCCTCTGGGTTTTGACTGGAAAATGAGCATCAGCCTGTTGTCGGGGCTTGCGGCCAAGGAAATTGTTGTCAGCACCCTTGGGGTCCTTTACCAGGCAGATGAAAATGTGCAGGCGCAAAGCGCTTCACTCACTGAAAAACTTCAAAATCAGACGTATTCCGAAGGCAAACGTGAAGGGCAGAAAGTCTTTACCCCGCTGGTAGCGCTATCCTTTATGTTATTTGTTTTACTCTATTTCCCTTGTATCGGAGTGCTGGCGGCCATCATTAAAGAGTCCGGGCACTGGAAATGGGGTGCCTTTACAGTTTTTTACACCACCGGCGTTGCCTGGCTGGTAGCATTCATTGTTTTCCAGGTGGGTTCTCTGCTGGGATTTTAAAATATTACAATCTTGCTATGATACAATGGATTATCACCATATTTATCGTTGTTGCGGCCATAACATACGCGGGATACCGTATTTACAACCGTTTCAGAAAAAAACCGCAAAAAGATCCGGATTGCAACTCCTGTTCGTCGGATTGCTCAAATTGCCCGCTGATGGAGCAGGCCGGGCAAATCAACAAGGCTGTGAACCCTGAGCACAGAGACCCTCTTCGCTCAAAAAATAAATCCTGATGCATCACTTCAATTCCAGGTCAATAGTCAGGTCCTTGGTTTCATAGCAGGTATACTCGCACATGGTGTAACTCACCACTTTTATCTTACCCCCGTCAACTGCCATAATTGATGTGCCATCTCTCTGGTAACTTGCCGTGAAAGAGTAGCTCTTCTCAACGTCAAGTACTTCTGTAAATTGCTGGGTTTTTACATCCTTTTCCCATATAAGATTGCCATCCTCAAAATCTCCCTCAAAGAGCGACACAGTAACCTGTGGATTCTGATTGTTGATGGTTAACAGAATTTCGGCTATACCGGTTTCGGGTCGGAAGGTATTGCAATTGTTGTAATCCTCTTCGGTGCAATCTTCATATTTGTCTTTGCATCCCGGGAAAAACATTATAAAAACCAGCAGAAAAATTTTCCAGGAAAATTCAAATCTCATATTCATCTGTTCATAATTTTATAATCACCTGATATTATGCTTACTATGCTTTATCATGAAAATCCAATAATGTCAGCGCTACGCGCCTTTGTTTTTTTGGATACATTGGATTTCTACCATAATTTCAGCGCTACGCGCCTTCAATTACTTGCTTTATTATCGTTTGGTTTTCCATATTTTTATTCAGTTAATAATTGTCAGTTTGGAATACCTCATCCTTATTCGCCGGCTTGAGAGAATATTCGCTCCCGTTCATTTACCTGATGGCTGGTGCGTATCGGGTATCGGGCTTTTTCAAAAATGAAAATCTCCATTCAACTCCGGTTCTTATGCGGTGGGGTGAAACATCATTTTGCCTTGTATTATGATAATTGTAGCCCAAATAAAAGGAAAAACTTTTGTAATGAAAAAAGACATCTGCAACAGGAAGAATCCGGAACCCTGAAGGGGCTTCCAATGAAGTACCCCGGTAGGAAGCAAAAGAGTAGCCCCCTTCAATTCCGGGTCTGACGCCGAATTTTAACCCTCCGGCTTTATCACCAATAAGAAATTCTCTGTAAAGCCCAAGCGACAATAAATTTCTGCTTTCATGAAACTGATAAAAACTGTTTGGCTGACGGGGAACCAGCAATTTCTGAGCCCTGAATCTTACCAGATAATTGAGACGCAGCAGCATTTTGTATCTCGATTCAAAAACACTTACTCCGCCATGGTACATCATATCTGTTCCGTTAAAATCAAGACCCTGGTAAATTCCAAATTCAGAAAAGTACAATCCTGTGGGCTGAAGACCCAGCCTGATCAGGTTTTTCTGCAGTTTTACATTGCGGTAATAATAGGCATAGGCCAGCGCAGTAGTTCTTTTATCGGCTTTTTCAGGCTCACGGAAATCATATTGCACAATCAATTCCGTAATTTCATAATCTTCCAGTGATGTTGCCAGGCTAAGGGGAGTAAACCCCTGTTGGTTTTTTACAGATAATGAAACACCACTTTCGATAAGATACCAGGTAGTTTCCAGCTGCCTGCCATAAATAGCACTCAAAAGCGGTGTATTGCCATTTTCGTCTGTTATTTCGGGGTCTGCTCCCCAGTCAAGCAACAATCCTGCAATCTCGTTTTGACCATACCAGGCTGCAAGATGCAAAGCAGTTGTCCCGTCATCTGCCTGCTGATTAATCCGGGCGCCTTTAAATGCAAGAAAATCAACATTATAAAACTTCCCGAAAGCAGCTGCATGCATAAGTGCTGTGGTGCCATCGTTGGCCTTATGATGGATGTTGGCTCCCCTGTAATAAAGCTTTTCCAGCATTTCCAGCTCAAACGACTGAGCCGCCAGGATTAGTGCAGTAAATCCCTCATTATTTGCGTTGTTTATGAATCCGAAAGCTGGTAAATTTACCATAACAAACTCCTCGCGACCAGCCATTAGCGCATGCATAAGAATACTGTTTCCGGAATAGTCGATAGCATTCAGGTAGGCTCCCTGGTCAATCAGGTAAGAAACAATCTCATCACTATTTCCATAAAGGCCATACATAAGGGCTGTTAAACCCAGGTAATCTCTTGCATTCACATTGGCACCACTATCGATATGCAACTTTACTTTTTCAAGATTTTCCTGATAAACAGCCATTAAAAGCTCCATGTCCAGTTGTTCCTGCTTGCTATCATCAATCCTGAGTGCATGGGCCTGAAAAGCTGAGACCCCTAAAAACAAAAAGATAATTATTGATAATGTCGGATTTTTCATTTCAAGTAACTATTTTTCAATCCATTAAGGAATAAAAACCAAATAATTAAATAATTTTTATAAAATAGGCGGCTTAAAATTAGTAAAATTGCAGGAGTAATTAATAAAATGCTGCCATTTTGGAATCCAGGCAAATATTAGCGAAATACTGGGGATTTGATTCTTTTCGACCCTTACAGGAGGAGATCATAGAATCTGTGCTGGCCGGGCACGATACCCTTGCATTGCTTCCAACCGGAGGAGGGAAATCTCTGTGCTTCCAGGTACCGGCCCTGGCCAGGGAGGGGATTTGCATTGTGGTTTCGCCCCTGATAGCCCTGATGAAAGACCAGGTGGCCAACCTGGTAAAAAGAAATATCAAAGCGGTAGCTATATTCTCTGGTCAAAGTCCTTCGGAAATTGACGTAGCCATCGACAATTGTATTTATGGAGATGTTAAGTTCCTGTATCTTTCGCCCGAAAGGCTGACCACGGATATTATCCGAATGCGGATTCCTAAAATGAAGGTAAACCTGCTGGCCATCGATGAGGCTCATTGTATTTCTCAGTGGGGATACGATTTCAGACCTCCCTACCTGAAAATTGCCGAAATTCGGGAATTGCTCCCCAAAACACCCGTAATGGCGCTAACAGCAACGGCTACCCGTGAAGTGATGAGCGATATTTGTAAAAGACTGGAATTTCAAAACGAGAAGGTTTTCATCAAAAGCTTTGAAAGGAAAAACCTGACCTATGCGGTTTTGAAGGAAGAAAACAAGCTGGAGAGGTTGATAAAAATTTGTAATAAAGTACCGGGGACAGGAATAGTTTATGTGAGAAACCGGCGTAAAACCAAAGAAATAGCTCAGTATTTGCAAAAAAACCGCATACAGGCCGATTTTTACCATGCCGGACTGGACCCGGTAACCAGGGATAAAAAGCAACTCAACTGGACCCGTGAAACAACACGTATAATTGTATCCACCAATGCTTTTGGCATGGGAATCGACAAACCCAATGTAAGATTTGTGGTTCATATGGATTTGCCCGATTCGCCCGAAGCCTATTTTCAGGAAGCAGGAAGAGCAGGAAGAGATGAAAAAAAGGCCTACGCAGTATTGATGTACAATAAATCGGATATTATTGATTTAGACAGGTTTTTCGAAAACTCTTACCCTCCCCTTGAGTTCATAAAGAATGTATACAATGCGCTGGGAAATTACTACCAACTCGCCACAGGCAGTGGAAAAGATAAAAGATACAATTTTGTTCTCGCTGATTTTTGCTCCCATTTTAACCTTGAGCGCATCACCACTTTCAATGCATTAAAGATTCTGGAAAAGGAGGGTTTTATCCTCCTTTCCGAAGCTATGGCCAATCCTTCCAAAGTACTGGTAATGCTCAATAAGGAGGAGCTCTATCGCTTTATGGTGGCCAACCCTGCTTACGACAGCCTGATAAAAACCATCCTGCGATCTTATACCGGCCTGTTTACAGAATTTACCAGGATTGACGAAAATGAAATTGCTTCCCGGCTTAACCGGGGAAGAGATGATGTTGCAACACAGCTAAAAAAACTCCATCAGATGCGTGTTTTGCACTATGAACCTCAAAACGCAAAACCCAGGATTACCTTTGTGGGCGGCAGGGAGGATGCCACCTCCATCAGACTTTCTCCTGAAAATTATTCGGAAAGAAAACGATTTGCCGGACATAGGGTTGTGGCAATGAAACAATACGTTACAGCAGAAAACAAATGCAGGAGTAGTATGCTGCTGGAGTATTTCGGAGAAGAAAACACCGAAAGATGCGGCAAATGCGATGTTTGCCTGGAGCGCAACAAACTCGACGTTAGCAAGCTGGAATTTGATCAGGTGGTTGAGCTTGTTAAACCCATCCTGATCCAAAAAGCCATGGATCTAAAATCACTGGTAGACAACCTCAAAACCAATATCCCGGAAAAAAGAATCATCAAAGTGACCCAGTGGCTGATTGACAACAACAAAATTTACTTAAACCCTGAAGATGACACCTTAAGATGGACAGAAAATTAAATCCTTAAAAAAAATCTCATACGACAAAACAAAGCATAAAAAGAAATATATTTAACGATTGTGGATTGATTTCACGTTTTACGGAATAATTCCTACATTTGACCTACAATCTAAACTCCCTAACAAGCGCAATGGAAAAAAACGACACGATTTCTATACTCTATGTCGAAGATCAGGATGACGTAAGACTTTTTCTGTCCAAGATACTTTCCCGTCACTATTCAAATATCATTTTAGCTGAAAACGGTAAAACAGGGCTTGAACTTTACCATCAACACAAGCCTGACATTGTAATCTCGGACATTAAAATGCCTGTAATGGATGGTCTGTCCATGAGCGGTAGAATCAAGGAATCCAATCCCAAAGCTCAGATAATTCTCACCACGGCCCACAGCGATATGGAGTATTTCATACAAAGTATCGACATAGGCATTAATCAATATATTCTCAAGCCCATCGACAGAGAAAAACTTTATGCAGCAATCGATAGTTGCAAGGAACAAGTGATGATGGAGCGGAAAATTGAAAAACAAAACCAGAAACTTAAAGAAAACAATGAGAAATTAACCCGTCAGGAGCGTGAGCTCAGAGAAATCCTGCAAAAAACCATTGCCCTGAAAGAAATCATTGGCAAAAGCGAAGAGAATTTTCGAAAAGTTGCAGAGAACATTCTGGATGCGTTCTGGCTGGCAGACAACCAGAAGGTTTTGTTCGTTAACAAGGCTTTTGAAAGTGTTTTTGAGATAGATTCTTCTGATATATTTGACAATCCTGAAGTTTTCAAAGAATTTATTCATGAAGAAGATAAGGCCCAGTTTCTTTTACTCCTTCAGGAGCATGAAACCCATAGAAAAGGAAGCATAGGTACAGAATTCAGGATAAAAACCCCGTCAGGACAGATCAAAAACATCTGGTATCGAGATGTATTTATCGAACACGAGAAAGAGAAGAATCAGAGAAGAATCTGCATGTTGAGTGACATAAGCTGGAAGATTGAGAAAGAAACCATGCAGAAAGATTTGCTGGTTGCGCAGGAAACAGCCCGAATCAAACATCGCCTTTTGGCCAATGTTAGTCATGAAATGCGCACTCCTCTCAATGGTATTTTTGCTATGAGCGATATTCTTGCCAATACCACACTTGACGATGAACAACGCCAGTATCTTTCTACCATAAAAGAAGCAGGAGAAGACATGCTTGAAATTACAAACTCTCTGCTGGATATGCACGAACTGGAGACCACACAGGTAAAACCCAATCTTCAGCCCATTCGAACACGAGAGTTTTTTGAGGAGGTTATAGACAAACATGAAAAGCAAATCACATCCAGAGGAATAAAGCTAACGCTGAAAATGGATAATTCACTGCCTGAAGTTATTACGACTGATCCTGTAAGATTGCGCCAGGTAGCAGAACAATTGCTTTCCAATGCTTTGAAATTTACGGAAAAGGGGGAAATCATTGCAGAAGTTTCACAAGAAAATATTGACGAAAGCCAGCAAAATATAATCCTGAAAATTACTGATACCGGAAAGGGCATCAGGGAGGATTACCTGGATAAAATTTTTGTATTATTCTCGCAACAGGATGATTCAGATGCACGCTCCTATGAAGGCCTTGGTGTGGGACTGACCATATGCCAAAGGATAGCCGTGTTAATGCAAGGGGTTATAGAGGTTGAAAGCGAAGAAGGAAAAGGCAGTTCCTTCTCATTCATTTTTCCCGTTGCGAAAGATGATAAAGACAAGCCGGCAAAAACACAAAGCACTGTGCCACAATTGGGCTTACATGTGCTGTATGCAGAAGATAAAGAAGTGAATCAGAAAATCATTTCCATTATGCTGCAGAATGCAGGCTGCAAAGTTGATATTGCAGAAAATGGACAAGAGGCTCTTGAAAGGTTTGAAAAGGCAGAATATGACATCATCCTGATGGATATCCAGATGCCGGTGATGGACGGGATAACTGCAACCCGGGAACTACGGAAAAGATATGCCGACCTGCCTCCCATTATCGGGATTAGCGCCAATGCTCTTAAAGCCGATGCTCAGCATTACATTGATCAGGGGTTGGATGATTATATTTCCAAACCGGTAAAGGCCTCCCTTCTGTATCAGAAAATAACAGAATGGGTTCTGGAAAAAGAAGAAACAAATGAATCGGCTACAGAAACAGAATACATACCTGTAGCAGAGGAAAACATCGCAGGTAAGGCAGACCTTGACAGCGAAACACTAAAAATACTTAAAGAGCAAACCAACAACGACGAAAGCATCATTAAGGATTTGTACAGCACATTCATCGAGGAAGGGGATGTAATGATGATGAACATAAAAAATGCATTGTCAGATAATGATACCGTATTATTAAAAGAAAGCACCCATTCGCTTAAAGGACTTAGTGCAACCATCGGAGCCATGAAGGTGTATCATATTTGCTCAGAAATGGACTGTCTGCATAAGAAAAGCACCTTTTCTAAAAGTGAAGCATTGTTCGTTATCTTATCACGATATTACAATAAGCTTAAAACCATCATCGAAAAAGAGGTGCTTAACCACAATGCATAGAATTTCTGCCAGCAGAAATCCCAAAACCACATTACAGCTGTAAAAAAAACCATTCACTGAAAATACACATGATAAAAAAAGTCTACCTTTTTGCATTGCTCATTCTGGTGGGAATCAGCAATGTTTTAGCTGCCCTGGCTGAAGATAACAACATTCTCGTGTTGCATAGCTATCACTCCTCCTTTCAATGGAATATTGAAATAAACCAGGGAGTTAACGATGTGCTGGAAAAAGAGCTTTCTGACTACGATATTGTAATGGAGTATATGGATTCGAAAAGAATTTTTGATCCAACCCATCAGGAAAAGCTTCAGGAGTTGTACAAACACAAATACAGTAAAACCACATTTGATGCAATCATCGTCAGTGATGACGATGCCATGCAGTTTTTGTTTGCATACGGCGAAGAGCTGTTCCCTTCGGTACCTGTAGTATTTTGCGGTATCAACAATTACCAGCCCCACTATCGCGAAAGCTATCCCCATTTTACAGGCGTACTGGAAGAACTTGATAAACCGGAGACCGTTGCCACGGCCCTTGAATTATTCCCCGAAACAAAGCAGGTTTATTTCATCGGCGATAAATCCACTACCGCACTGGATCTCTCGGATATTTTCAGAGAAAAACACGAAAGCCGTTTCCCTGATATAAGTTTCGAATACATTCACAAAAACCGACTACTGGATCTTCGCAATATATTGAATGAAATACCCTCAGAAAGCCTGGTGATGTTATGGCCATTCCTTCAGCAAAAAGAAAACCAGTTAATAGAAGTTGATAAAGCCACACATTTTATATCCGAAAACAGCAAAGTACCTGTTTTTGGTTTCTGGCACTTTATGCTCAACCATGGCATTACCGGCGGAAAACTTGTTAATGGATACTCACAGGGACAAACAGCTGCGGAAATTGCCGTAAGAGTGCTCCGTGGCGAACCTGCTGAAAATATCCCCGTTAAGGAATCCCTGCCCAACAGGTTTTATTTTGATCATCAGCGGCTGAAAGCTTTTGGGGTAAACCCTGACATTCTGCCTGAAAACAGTATTGTCATTAACGTTCCCGAGAGCTTTTACAGCCAAAACAAAAATGTTCTTCTCGGATTTTTTATTGCGATGCTGATTTTTGCTGTCATTTATATCATTTACATGATTCATAGCAGAAATATCCGCAAACTGCTGAAAAATGAACTGGCTTTTCAGCAAACCCTTATCAATGCTCTTCCCAATCCCGTATTTTACACTTTCGACAACAAATACATCGAAGGCTGTAACCAGGCATTTGAAAAGCTGACAGGACTATGCATGAAATCTGAAAGCAAGAATGAGCTGGAATCCCTGTACATACCCGGACAAACTGATTTGCACCAGTCCATCAACAAAGAAATCCTGCAAACAAACCGGCCTGCAACTTACGAGGGGCAGATAATCGGAAGAGACAACAATATTCGTGAGGTTATTTGTTACAAGTCTGTTTTATTTAACACACGCACAAAAAAACATGGGATTATTGAAACCATCATTGACATAACAGACAAAAAAAACACAACCGAGAGAATACGTATCAGTGAAGAACGATACGCTCTGGCCACCAAAGCAACCAAAGATGGGATATGGGATTGGGACCTGGACAAAGGGAATGTATTCGTATCAGAGAACCTGAAAGAAATGCTGAATATTGGGTCTTCTGATAAGTCCTTTGCAGCAGAAAATATGCATTTTTGGATTCACCCTGAAGATCTGAATATCTTTAATCACCAGATGAACTTGATGCATCAGGGAGTAAAAGACTCCTGTAGCATGGAAATGAGAATGAAAGGCAAAGAGGGTGAATATTTCTGGACTGAACTCAAGACCTTTGCCCTCAGAGATAAGAATAATGACATCTGCAGACAGGTAGGCTCCATCAGCAATATTCAGCAAAGAAAAGATACTGAGCTTTCCTTGTTGAAATGGGAAGAGATATTCAGAAGTACCCTGATGGGTGTTGTAGCGGTTAATCATGACAGCAGGGAAATTGAGCTAATGAACCCTGTTTTTGCCCATATACACGGATACCAGCCCGAAGAACTGCAAGGCAAAACCCTGGCTGATGTTTGCGCTCCAGAGGCGAAAGACAAAATTGACAGTATATTTCGCAGGGCAGACCAACAGGGACACTATGTACTGGAATCTGTCCATGCACGCAAGGATAACACTTTGTTTCCGGTAATGATCGATATTACAGCCGCAAAAAACAACCGGGACGAATTACAATACTATATCATTAACCTTCAGGATATCACACAGCGAAAAAAGCAGGAGAACAAGATTGCCCGCATGCTGCAAAATGAGCAAACCATGAACGAAGAGCTTCGCTCAAGTGAGGAAGAAGTGCGCCAGACCTTGCTGCAAACAGTAAACCTGAAAGAAAAGCTTGAAGAAAACCAAAAGCAGTTCCTGAGTTTTATTGATGGCACCTCTGATTTTGCCCTTCTCAAAGACCAGAATTTAAGGTACTTGTTGGTTAATAAAGCTTTTGCTGGCTTCTACCAGATGGAACCTGAACAAATGATTGGCAAAACCGATCAGGAAATTGTACCTGAGGCTCTTGCCCTTGCAGAACAACAAATGGATTTAAAAGTTATAAGGGAAAACAAATCTGTTCTGTACGAAAGGGAATTTATGGGAAAAATTTTTGAAACAAGAAAATTTCCGGTATTTTACGATAACAAGCAAATAGGTCTTGGAGCTTTTAGCAGGGACATTACACAGCAGCGAATAATTGAGCAACAGGTGCAAAAAAATGAACAACGGTTCAAAACCTTGCTGGAGAATAGCTACGACTTAATAACCCTGATGGACAAAGACGGGATAATAAGCTATTGTACTGATGCCATCACCGGCCTTACAGGCTTAAAAAACCATGAGGTAATGGGCGAACCTGTATCCAGGCTTTTACATCCGGAAGACAGATCGTCGTTTCTACAGAAGCTTGAGAAACTGGCTCATGAAGATAGCGAACCGGTTCTTATTCATCATCGGTTCAGGCACCCTGAAGCAGGGTATAAAAACATAGAAACCATTGCCACCAACCACCTCCATAATCCGCTTATCAATGCCTTTGTGCTGACCAGCAGAGATGTATCACTGGAATATCAAAGCCGCGAGTTGAAAAAGAACATCTCTATTGCCCAAAAATCCGCAGAGATAAAACAACAGTTTCTGGCCAATATGAGCCATGAAATCCGAACACCTATGAACGGAATCGTAGGTATGATAGAATTTTTGATAAAAACTCCTTTGAATGACACCCAGCAGGATTATGTGCAAACCATTAAATCCTCAGCTGATTCGCTGCTTAATATCATCAACGACATTCTTGATTTTTCCAAAATTGAAGCCGGGAAACTATCTATTAATCCAACACCGGTAAACATAAGGAAATTTGCAGGAGAAGCTCCCAAAATTTTCGCAGCACTGGTAAAGCAAAAAAAACTGGAATTTGATCTTTTTATAGACAACTCTCTTCCCGAATACATCAATATCGATTCTATCAGGCTCAACCAGGTATTATCCAACCTCATATCCAATGCCATCAAATTTACCACTTACGGCAAGGTCACCCTTAAATTACTCCCCGATAAAATTACCTCTGAAGAAGTGAATCTCAGATTTGAAGTGCAGGATACGGGTATTGGAATACCGGAAGAGGAACAAAAAAAACTTTTTACCCCCTTTACCCAGATAGATTCTTCACTTACCCGTTCCCAGGAAGGAACCGGCCTTGGACTTACCATAAGTTACAGGATTGTGGAGCTTATGGGCGGCGAAATAGGCGTTGTGAGCAAAAAAGGTGAAGGGGCTTTGTTTTGGTTTACGATTCCAGTAGGGGTTACCGAAAATGAAAAGATTAAAAACTTCACCCAAAGCCATCAGGCAGACAAACGAAAGCATCTGGATATCAGCGTTCTGCTTGTAGAGGACAAACTGGTAAACCAAAAGGTTTTCAAACTCATGCTCGAATCCATGGGGTGCAAGGTCACCATTGCTTCTGATGGTCAGCAGGCAATAGATATCATTGAGTCTCACCAAAAAGAATCCAATGGTAAGACAGCAGCGTTCCAGATTATTCTTATGGATATCCAGATGCCAGTTATGGATGGTATAGCGGCCACCAAAATTATCCGCAGCAATCATCCTGAATATAAAGTAATTATTGGATTGAGCGCCAATGTGTTTACCTCCGAGGTAGAGGGTTTTCTGCGCAGCGGACTCGACGATTACATTGTAAAACCTGCACGCTCTGAAGAGCTTTACAAAAAGCTGCTGTTTTGGTCTAAAAAAAAGGAACCCGACACACTGCCCGCTCACGAACCTTTGCTGCAATTATTAGAATCGCTGAACAGGGAGCTGGTATTCGAAAAACACAGCCTTGAAATTATCAAATCACAGGCAGAAAATAACACGATGGTTCTTCAGGAGTTGTTTTCCTCTTTTTACAATGATGCACAGGAACTGGTCAGCAGCATTGAATCTGTGCCGCTGCATGATACCAGCAAGAGGATGGATTACCTGAAAACCCTGCAAAACATGGCTCAAAGTATGGGAGCCAAGCAAGTTGCAAAAACCTGTGAAGCCCTGGCAGAGAACGATCAAAATCCGGATATCCCAACAGACAAACTCCTTGAATTTCTCAGGGAAGCCATTCAGAACTATGTGCACACGATAAAAAAAGCATAAAATCGTATTTCTTATAAAATGTTGATTTTTCGAACCTCTTTGTGTTGTCCGGCCTGTATTTTCAACAGATAGGTTCCGGGTGTAAAACCCGACACATTGAGTTTATGCTCATTACCTGAGGCGGTTTCACGCAGCATCATCTGTCCACCGGAATCAAAAAGGTAAATATAATCCATTGACGTTTCCATACTTATGGTGATATTATCACGGGCAGGATTAGGATATACTTTTACTTGCTCTTCAGTAAATGTCAGGGTGGGTATTTCAGCAACAGATGTTCCCAGATCAAGATACAGGTGCGCTGTGGCAGGAGCAGATAAACTATACCCATCAAAAACTGTATAGGTAAAACTATCATAAAGCTGGCTCCCTCCGTTAAAACTATAGGCAAAAGAGCCATCAACATTTAACTGCACATTCCCGTGCGCAGGCGGATCCAGCACAAGGGCCTGCAAAAAATTTCCATCCAGATCAAAATCATTGGCCAGCACTCCTTCTGCCACATCTACCCAAACCGGCTCACCCTCAATGGACAGTAAGAAGGAATCACATACAGCAATAGCCTTGTTATTAAACTCATGCAAGCGGTCCTTCATTACCCAGTAGCTGCCTTTGATATATTCTTCGGCTTCCAGGGCATGATTCCAGTTTTCCCATAAAAATCTTTCTGTTGGAGCAAACTCTTCATCCTGGTAAAAAACTGAAAGGGCTATCCCATCAGATATGGTATCCTGCCAGCCGGGAACATCTCTGAATTCATGGAAAACTACATATTCGCTGGGATCGACAAAGTGCAACAATGACCATGGTATCCGGATGTGAATCTGGTCTGCAAAAATGGTTACGGCATCTTTGGAGTTTTCAGGCAAAAAGCCATAGTTTACCTGCAAATTGCCTATGTATTGTATATCCTGCTCAAATTCATTAATCTTCCACCTTACAAGGTTCCATGGAGCGCCATCGGTAGCAATGGAATGGTACAACTGCTCCGGCTCAGAAACCTCGTGGAAAATACCAAACAGATCATAAGCCTCGGTAACATACAATTTTGCCGAATGATTGGTAATATGAAGAACAAACTCAGCCCTGTTTTCAACCACGTGCCCCGAAGGAAGTATAGATTCTCCCAGTGATGCATCGTACGTATCAAGCGGTATCCATAATTCTTCGAGGGGGCCCAGCATTTCTTTCAGATGCAGGTGTATATGAAAAAAGTCAAAATCTGCAGCCGCTTCTATGCTTTGGATAAAACAATCTTCACAAAATTCATCCAGCAGGTTCAGGGCTAAGGGTCGCTGAAAGCCAATCAGGCCATAATTTTGTTCAGCTGCGGTAACGTTATGCCAAAGAATCCTCCTGTTCATAAGGTAATCAATATGGTCAGTCACCCATGTCCGTTTGAACCATTCATCCATCCAGGCAAACTGCATCCCTCCCCCGCAAAGGGCAGATTCTATGGTTTTCAGCATCCTGATATTGGTTTCGCCCTGCCCATAATGGTCAAAACCACCATGATGCATGCCGCTGGTTGAGTAATGTGCTTTTCCCCAGCTGGAGGGCACACCATACTCAGCAATAATCAAGGGAAATTGATTGTAGTGTTCTTTCAGAAAAGTAAGGTAGCCCAGATAGCTGTTGGGACCATAATCGTCGGAAAAACCGGTATAATTATCGTCATAGCTGATAAAGTCCGGATAATAGGGATAGGCATGATAACTGGCAAAATATCCTGCCGGCGCATCAAGTAATTGCAGGTTACGCAAATCAACAGAAGTAGTATCTTCCCAGGGGTTCCATTCTTCAGGGTGATCAAGGGGGTCAAGGGTAGGCCAGCTGCTGAAACTAATGGGACGTTGGGTAGCGTAATTGTAAAATTCATAGCTTACCAGATGGTCTAGTTTAGAGACTATCCAGGTTTCCGTGGGAGAAGCATCTTCAACACCAAAGTGATCACCAAAAAAAGATGTGTTTCCGGGATGAAGTTGATTTGTATACAATACTTCCCCGGGATGCACCTCCCGGCCAATAATATAACCCATATTCCAGCGGGAAACATCAGTATTATACTCGCCCCATGCCTTCCCCAAGCGTGGTTCTATGATACGGTTGCCATGAACACAGTCCACGTTTTCTTCGATCTCCTGTAAAAAGGGTTCTGTCAGAAAATACAAATCTCCCTCGTAGCCTTCCATTTCCTCCTCCAGCCAAACGCCCTGAAAAAAGAACAAAGGATTGTGCTTATTGGCCAGATTGAACGAATCCAGCACTTCATAAAAGTCAGGATAATGCAATGTATATAGCCTCACGGAGTTAAAACCGGCATCATTAATCAATTGAAACCAATTGCCGTATTGCTCGCGGCTTACTTCAAGCTGACCGGGAAATTTCCCGGGCAAAGAAACTCCAAGGTTCATTCCTTTTAAAAAAATGGACTCATAATCCTGTCCGTTCCAGATGGTAAGATGGGTTTCGTTGGTACTGAAAGGAATGGGATTATCAGGACCGCAATCGGCATGCAGGCGTGTTAACAACAAAACCAAAACCATGGATATCATCATTCTTAAGTAGGCAGTAGAAATTGGCATATTTAAAGTCATTTAAAAAATTCACATTAATATTTACAGGGCATGACAATCGAATATAAAGATTATAAAGATAATGGAAAGAATCTTAACCCATAAGAGCAGGGTACAATTTGTTTGGATATTTTCACCAGGGATTCCGTTCTAAGGCTAATCAATCATCTATATGGGTTATGAAGAATCAGGTTAACAGGAAAAATTACAAGCAACTTAAACGTCCTGATAACACATAGATTTTAACAAAGCACCACGACTATCGCGGTATATTTAACATCCCATATGCAAATTAACTTAAAATTACAAAAAACCTGTGCGAACTATTCAAAAAAACCACTATTATTGCAGGTTGAGGATTAAAAAGTGAGAAACATTGTAAAGAACATGCTATAAATCAGTGACATTAGCAAACCCATTCAACCCAAACACCATGCAGGACCCATTCAGTATGTCGAATACAAAACAGGAAATCATTGATTCGTATCATACTTTTATTGAAAATTACACCCGGAAACGGGATATTACCTCAGTAATTCAGATGTTTTCTCCCAACATCACCAATATTGGCTCCGGTGAAGATGAACTTACTCTTGACTATGATTCCGTTGTTGAGATTTTCAGAAGGGATATAGAACAATGCCCCTGCCCCCTCTCCTATACCGAGAAACAGCTGAAAGTGAACGTATTGACACCCAATCATGGCATTCTGATTTCAAGTTTCGACTCCAATACCATAATCAACAATATGCCTCACCAAATGACGGGATACAGATTCTCTACGTTTTGGGAAAAAACAAATCAGGGCTGGTTAATTTCTCATATTCATCTTTCAAGGGGCGAAGCATCTCTCAAAACCGGAGAGTCTTTCCCTCTCACTGAAATTAACGAGAAAAATGCTACCCTGGAAAAACTTGTCAACAAAAGGACCCGTGAATTGTGTCAGCTCAATATTGAACTCTCTGAAGCCAATAAAGAGATCAGTGAAATAAAACAACGTTTTGAAACCATCTTCGAGAAAGCCAGTGATGGAATTATTGTAGCCGACTGGGACAAAAAAGAGTTCTTCATGATCAACCAGCGAATGTGTTATATTCTTGGCTATTCGAAAGAAGAAATGGAGCAACTCTGGATAACCCATTTGTTGCCGGCTGAAGACCAGGAAGCATCCATGCAACGAATCACGGAAGAAGCCGATGGTGTAAGAACCATTGCAGACGACATCCCGCTGATATGCAAAAATAAAGAATTGAAGTATTTTGATATCACTTCCCAAGCCATTAAAATCAGACAAAAAACCTACCGGGTAAGCCTGTACCGCGATATCACCGAGCATAAAAAAACCATATTGCTCAAACAGCAGGCAGAAATAGCAAGCAAAGCATCTGAATCCAAAAACCTGTTCCTGGCCAACATGAGCCATGAAATCAGAACTCCCGTAACAGGCATAATGGGAATGAGCGAAATACTTTCTAAAACAGAACTTAACCGGGAACAATTTGAATATCTGCGCATCATAAAAGACTCATCAAAAATCCTTCTGGCGCTAATCAATGACATACTGGATATTTCCAAAATTGAAGCCGGCAAGCTTGTGTTGAAAAATGTGAGCTTCAGAGTTGATGAACTCATTGATAAAATCAGGACACTGGCCCACCCCGGACTGCTCAATAACAACAACAAAATTGAAATTGAAGTAGACCCTGCCTTGCCACAATGGATCCATACCGACAAAATCCGCCTGGAACAGGTACTGATGAACCTGCTCAACAATGCCATCAAATTTACCCGGAATGGTTTAATTACCATTAAAGCAGAAAAAGAGACCCATAATAACCGGCTTAAGATAACGGTTTCTGATACAGGCATCGGAATATCGAGCTCAGACCAGGAAAGACTCTTTCAGAAGTACCAGCAAATAGACACTTCTGTTTCGCGACCTGCTGATGGCTCAGGGTTGGGGCTTTATATTTGCAGGCAGCTGATTGCATTGATGGATGGAACTATTGGAGTGGAGAGCAGTCCCGGCAAGGGAAGTAACTTCTGGTTTAGCATTCCTTACCAGGAAACAGATGTTGAAACTGAAGTTATACTCGAAATCAATGGTGACACAGAGGTACAGCTGGGTTTAAATGTTTTGCTGGTAGATGATAAAAGGGTTAATCTGCAGGTAATTTCTTTAATGCTGCAAACAGCCAGCTGCAAAATTGATACGGCATTTAACGGCATTGACGCACTGGAGAAGTTCAAGCCCGAAAAACATGAAGTGGTATTGATGGACATCATGATGCCATTAATGGATGGCATAACAGCCATGAAAGAGTTGAGAAAGAAACACGACAACCTGCCTCCCATAATTGCCATTACAGCCAATGCCATGGCCGGGGACAAAGAAAAATACATCAAAGAAGGGTTTGATGCCTATATTACCAAACCTCTTACACTCGACAAACTTACTTCAGAGCTTCTGGATTTGGGAATAATGGAAAGAAAAAAGAACGGCCGGTAAGTGAAGTTGTTTTGAATACAAGCATAACACAACAACTGGCGTTTTCTTGCGGCACTATTTGTTCCGTTTCAAAACCTCTTTCACCAGCTGCTGGTAATCAAATGCCCCGTTGCTGGAGGGTTGATAACTAAAAATATCATTTCCCTCATTGGGAGCTTCGGCAAGAGCTACGTTGTTTCTTATGCGTGTTTTGAATACCTTCTCTCCGAAATGAGATTCCAAAGTTTCCATAACATACCGGTTGAGGACTTTTCGCCGGTCGAACTGCGTAATAAAGATTCCGGTAATTTCCAGGTTGGCATTCAGGCGGCTTTTGATTTTATCTACCAACCCCAGTAGCTTGCCAATACCCTGAAGGGCCAGAAACTGGGCCTGCATGGGAATATAGATTTCATGGGCAGCGGTAAAAGCATTGATGGTCAGCAACCCCAGCGAGGGAGGGCAATCAATCAATATAAAGTCGTATTCGTTTTGTACGGGTGCCAGCAACTCTTTAAGAATAAACTCCCGTCCTGCTTCCGGGGCAAGCTCAAGCTCAGCACCGCCAAGTCCTGGAGAGGCAGGTACAAGGAACAGGTTTTTCCTGATTTTTAGCCCTTGTAATGCAGAATTTCCTTTCATGGCCTCGTATATCCCTGCTTCGGTCTCAGGCACGCCAAGACTCTGACTCATGTTGGCCTGGGGATCCATATCGATGAGCAAAACTTTTTTACCTTTCAGGGCAAGTCCTGCCCCAATATTGATGGCTGATGTGGTTTTTCCAACACCTCCTTTATGGTTGCTGATGGCAATAATTTTTCCCATATAAAACGAATTTTATCCTTTGGTCTGATTTACAGACTGCAATAATAGCAGTTTTTTAAATCAGACCAAAGATTTTTTTGCATAATACCTGCTTCTCCACTTGTACTTCCATCCAATCGCTCATACAAGGCAAAAAATCCTTAGTTTTGTCATAGTAAAAACCTAAAAATTCAAAACCGATGGCTAATACCCTCTATACTGATCACAAAAACGCAAAACAGGTAATTGACAAGTGCGACGCATGTTATATGGGCATGATTGATGAAAACAACATGCCTTATGTACTTCCATTTAACTTTGGATATGAAAATGAAACCATTTATCTGCATTCAGCGCCTTTGGGCAGGAAGATAGATATTATGAAAAACAATCCCAATGTTTGCGTTACTTTCAGCACCGACCATAAGTTATTCCACCGCCATGAGCAGGTAGCCTGCAGCTATGGAATGCGATACAGAAGCGTGCTTGCTTTTGGAAAGATTGAATTTGTTGAAGATTTCGATGAGAAAGTTGAAATCATGAATATCATCATGCGCAAATATACGGGCAGGGATTTTCCGTACAACGCACCAGCCATTAATAACGTGGCAATTTACAAGGTAGCGGTTGAAAAAATTGAAACTAAAATCTCCAATTATTAAAAACCGAATTAGCAGGAAGTTCAATCCTTGTTGGGTTCAAATTTATTAAGCGGTGGTGGATAAATTCTTTTACTGGCCACTTTCCAGAGTTCAATAAAAAGAAGTGCGATAAGAATACCGGTAATGGCACCCCCAATAACATCGCCAGGGTAGTGTACACCCAGATAAATCCGGCTGTAAGCTTTCAGACCAGCCCAAACAAGCATTACCGGTGCAATATATTTCAGATTATTTTTTAACAGGTATATAATGAAAACTGCCAATGCAAAAGAATTGGAGGCATGCCCGGAAACAAAGCCGAACTTCCCCCCTCTTTTGCCATAAACAATATGTACCAATCCCTCCAGGCTTTCATCTCTTGAAGGTCTTAATCGCTGAAATGAATCCTTCATCAAATTGGTAAACTGATCAGTTACCGTTATCAACAGGGCGATAAATATAACAATCATAATGGTTCTCCATCCATAATATTTAATACAAAAACCCATCAAAACCATGTAAAACGGAATCCAGAAAAATTTCTCACTGATATAATACATTACCGGATCGAGCCAGCCAGCATGCAAACCATTTAGAAAAAGAAAAAGGTCGCGGTCTAATTGCATTAAAAACTCAAGCATATTTTATGTAGTTCAGTTATTATTTGCCTTTCATTGATTTTGCCACTGCAGATTATTCTTCAGGATTCTGGTTGAGCGTTTTCCAGAGAAGATCTTTCAGTTCTTTTATCCCCTTTTGGGTATGGGATGAAATCATAACGTAGGGCAGATCCGGCAGATCTTCCTTCAATTCATCCATCATTTGCTCGTCGGCCATATCGCATTTGGTAACAGCGAGCACTCTTTGCTTATCCAGCAATTCGGGGTTAAACATTTTCAGTTCATTGAGCAGTACTTCATATTCTTTTTTCACGTCATCGCTGTCAATGGGAATCATAAACAAAAGCACCGAGTTTCTTTCAATATGGCGCAAAAACCTGTGTCCCAACCCACGCCCTTCATGCGCACCTTCAATAATTCCCGGGATGTCAGCCATTACAAAAGACTTCTGGTCATAGTAAGGCACCATACCCAGGTTGGGCACGAGGGTAGTAAAAGGGTAATCGGCAATTTCGGGCCTGGCAGCTGAAACCACTGAAAGCAAGGTGGATTTACCCGCATTGGGAAAACCTACCAATCCTACGTCCGCGAGGATTTTCAGCTCCATGATAACGCTCATTTCCTTTTCAGGCTCACCGGGTTGAGCATACCTTGGAGTTTGATTGGTAGAGGATTTGAAATGAATATTTCCCAATCCGCCTCTGCCTCCTTCCAGTAGTACTATTTCCTGGTCGTGTTCTGTTATTTCGGCAACCACCTCTCCTGTTTCTGCATCTCTGGCAAGGGTACCCAGGGGTACCTCAATAACCGAATCATTGCCCTGGCCTCCGGTTTTTCCCTGTCCTTTTCCTCCGGTTCCCGACTCGGCAATTACGTGCCGCGTATAGCGCAAATGCAGCAAAGTCCACAAATGGCTGTTGCCTCTTAAAATGACATGTCCGCCACGACCTCCGTCGCCGCCATCAGGACCTCCTTTGGGCACATATTTGGCACGCAGAAAGTGCATGGAACCCGCTCCGCCTTTACCTGAACGGCAATATATCTTTATATAATCTACAAAATTTGAAGCCAATGTTTTGGGTATTTACAATGATTTATTCTGCCACCAACTTTATTATTTCCTTTTTCATCAGGTAATTGTCTATGACACTTGAAATTCTTTCTGCTACCACCTTTACGGGGGCCATGCCACTAATGCATGATAGCTTGTTTTGTTTCTGATAATAATCTCTCAACGGGCGGGTCTGTTTCTCATATACATCCATGCGCCTCAAAATAACCTCTTCATTATCATCCAGTCGTCCCGAATCCTCTGCCCTGCCCATCATGCGGCTGATAAGCTCCTTTTCATCTACCATCATAAAAAAAACGATACTGACGGGGATGTTTTTTTTATTTAAAAACCTGTCCAATAGCACGGCCTGATTTACGGTACGCGGGAAACCATCAAACACAATACCTGTCGTATCCTCATGGTGTATTGCGGCTTTATAGATTTTTTTCAACACCATATTGTCAGGCACCAACAACCCTTTGAGCATATAACTGGCAAGCTGATAACCAAGTTTTGTCCCTTTTCTTACTTCTTCACGAAAAAGCTCACCTGAAGATAAATGCACCAGGTTATAACGGCAGGCAACCCTGGAAGACTGTGTGCCTTTTCCACTTCCTGGAGGACCGAACAATATCAGGTTGAGCATAGCAAAAATATTTACATGCAATAAAAAGAGGAGTTTTCCTACTCCTCAATTTTGTATATATCAGCAAGATTGCGTCCTAACCCGTCATAATCCAGCCCATAACCCACGATGAAATTTCGGGGCAGTTCAATCCCGATATAATCGGGGTGGATATCGGTTCGGAGCGCTTCTGGCTTAAACAGCAGGGAAGCCACTTTCAGATGACTGGGCTTGTATTGTTTAAGATCTTCCAGTAAATGTTTCACCGTTATTCCACTGTCAATGATGTCTTCAAGAATCACCACACTTCTGCCTTCAATATCTTCATTCAACCCAATAAGGGTTTTCACCTCTTCGGTTGTTTGGGTTCCTTTATAGGATGATAACCGGATAAAACTAATTTCACACAGCCCTTCATATACTTTCATCAAATCAGATGAAAACATAAAAGAGCCATTAAGAACACACAAAAATAATGGCTTCTCTTCGGCAAAATCCTTGTAAATGGCTTCTGCAATATTTCTGACAGCTTTCAGAATATTCTCTCTGTCAATGTATTTGACAAAGAATTTGTCATGCACTTTAATACGGTGGGGTGTTTGTGTCTGATATGTCATTTTACTGTTTTTTTCAAACTACTAAAGTACAAAATTAAGCTTTTGCCAAAGGGGCTAATTGAATATTTTATGAAAAATATTAACATTTAGTGAAGTTATCAGGAACATATTAGCACAACACACTAAATACCAACATAATAACAAATTATCAAATTCTTCATAAACTATTTCTAACCCATAAAAAAAACAATGGGTTATCTTATTCAAAGGGAATAACAAAAAATGCTGCCAGCACCCGGAAAATTCCAGGGCAGTTTTACAGGATTGCATCTGAGCAGTCAGTTTTCAGATTTACTTACTTTTGCACAAAAATATTTCATGCAAAAAATAGGACTTCTCTCAGATACCCACAGTTATTTCCATCCCGAGTTACCCCGGATTTTTAAGGATTGTGATGAGATCTGGCATGCCGGAGATTTCGGAGATCTGCCCATCATCGAAGAACTCAGAAAACTAAAGCCCCTCAGGGGGGTTTACGGCAATATTGACGGAACTGATATAAGATCGGAATTCCCTGAAATGCTCCGTTTTGATTGCGAAGGAGTAGATGTTTTGATGACACATATCGGGGGATATCCCGGCAATTATGCTCCTGCTGTGCGTTCCATTATGAAAACCCACCCTCCTAAACTATTTATCAGCGGCCATTCGCATATTTTGAAAATCATTTTCGACAAAAAACACAACTGCCTGCACCTCAATCCGGGAGCTGCAGGCAGACATGGTTTTCACAAGGTGATGAGCATGCTTCGATTTACTATCGAGGGACCCCACATCAAAGATATGGAAGTGGTGGAATTCCCCCGGGAAAAGATATTATAGCTGTTTCAGCAGCTCATCAATGGCACTATCGAGTTGCGGTTTCCGGTTGTGCAGGCGATCATGGAAAGTTTCCGGCACTACAATATCTGGTGCCACACCGGTAAACTCCAGGTTTTCACCATCCAGTGTATAGCAGCCCCAGCTCGGCAACCGGCAAAAAGAACCATCTACAAAAGATTTTCCGGACGTAAAAATGATCCAGCGATACGTTTCAACGCCAATTATCTTGCCCAGTTCCAGTTGCCTGAACCCTTCAGCAGTCATTTCAGCATCACTAAGACTTCTTTCGTTGATGGTTAAAACCATAGGTTTGGCTGCAGGGGCAAAATTGGGCTGAGGAGCCATTTCTCCGCCCCGGTACTTCCAGGCCAGGTAGGGTCGTTGGGATAAAAACTGAAGAACATCATTGTGCACATTTCCTCCCCTGTTGAAGCGAATATCAAACAACAAAGCATCTTTGCGCTCAGCGTAAGTGGTCATGTCAATGAGAAATTGTTCCAGGGCACCTTCCGACATGTTTTTCATATGCACGTAAGCAATGCGGTTTTCTGACTTATCCCGCACATATTGTCGGTTATCCCTTATCCACTCGTCGTAGAGCAGGTTACTGATTTGTCCGGGTGTGTGTGAACGTGTAAGCACCTTTACTTCACTGTTCCCTCTTCTGAAAGTCAACTCCAGTTCTTCCGGGCGTGAAGCGAAATAAAAGTACCGGTTACGATTTCCGGAATTTTCTACTCTCACACCATTAACGGCCAGTAATACATCCCCCGGTAATATGGGTTTGTCGGTTAAATCAAGATGAGAGCCGGTAATGATGCGTTTCACAGTCCAGGGATTGACTTCCTCAAACACAAGACCTGTTTCTGCCGTTTCACCTTTGAAAAAAGGCTCCTCTTCCTTTCCCGAGCCGGAAAATCCCATGTGAGAGGCATTGAGCTCGCCCAGCATATCATTGAGCAAAGTCCTGAGATTGTCGCGGCTGCGCATGTGAGGCAAAAACTGCTCATAGTGATCAAGGGTTGCTTTCCAGTTAATACCATGGAAATCATCATCGTAGAAATTCTCTTCCAAAGTGGTCCATGTTTCGTAGAATACCTGTGTGAATTCTTTCGCCAGGTTTCTGCTGAATGTATAGTCAAAGTCAACGGGTTCCATTTTGTTGCCTTTTACGTCCAGTTTCTGAATATGGCCCCCTGCCAGCACCCAGTAGTTATCTTTCAGGTTCACGATAAGAGGGCTCATTCCCGGATTGGCCCCTTGAATCCGCTCCGTCTTATTCTCCTCAAAAGGCTTCATTTCTGTTTTCCACAAAGCCATTTCTCCTTTGTCATGGTTGGAGATAAAGAACATAACTTGTCCTTCTTTTGCCTTGTAAACCTGGGGAGACCATTGGGCTCCTCCCCTAACCCGTATTTGCTCCCATCGTTCTTCCATTCTATCTCTATCAATTTCAACAGAAACAGCGGCAGGAAGGGTATCATTTTCATCTT
Organism: Sphingobacteriia bacterium; assembly: GCA_011390575.1. Taxonomy (GTDB): domain Bacteria; phylum Bacteroidota; class Bacteroidia; order Bacteroidales; family UBA7960; genus SKVR01. The sequence goes on along the minus strand of JAABSE010000002.1, from coordinate 5,033 downwards.
TTTCTTCAAAGAGCTTCTCAAATGCCCCCTGACGGAAGGGGTCAGCAAATTTGTGCAGGGCAATTCTGTAAATACTGTTTTCGGTGTTACCTGTGGGGTAATTTGGATTAACCCGGTCAGAAGAAAAATAGATATACCTTCCACAGGGCGACCAGCAGGGCTGTCGCTGTGTAACTCCTGACTGGGTGAGGTTAAATGTCTCTCCTGAAGCAATATGATGTATCATAACATCCTGCTCAAACTTACGGAAGGCAGTAAAAAGAACATATTCACCGTTGGGAGAAAAGGTGGGGTTCGAATTCTGGAAGCCCCATAATTCGTCGGTTACAAGCACCTGCGTGGCGAAAGATTCAAGGTCCACCAGTTTCACTTCATTGCGCCCCGATAGATAAACAGCCTTTTCTCTGTCCTGACTTATTGCCAGGGCTCTGGAGGTTTGGGCGGTATTTTCAACTTGCTTTTCACCTCCCTTGCCATCGGCAGCAATGGTGAATAGATTGGCCCAGCCATTATGGGTGCGGGTATACAATAGGGTTTTGTTGTCGGCAAGCCATTTGACTTCAATCACACGTTCATCAGCGTTGACGGGCATCTGCCGCACAAACTTGCCTTCCATGTCGGAAACAAACAGTTCTCCGCGGGAAACAAAAGCGAGTTTTTTCTCATCGGGCGACACATCAAACCAGGTGATATTTCCCTTTACCTGGAAGCTTTGATCTACAGCAAGGTTGGGCGCCTGGAACAACCGCACCTCCGGAGTCAAAACTTCGCCTGTAGCCACCTCATACACATACAACTGATAATCTTTTTCAAATGCAACAATACTCCCATCGGCACTGACCTGTGGTGTGCGGATAGAACGCGGAAAGCTCGTCAGTTGCGTTTTTACGCCATCGCGGAAGGTGTAAAGATTGTATTCGCCATTGAATTCATCTGAGGCGAAAAAGATGTTTCCGTTGCGATCAATGGAAGGCCACAAATCCTGCCCTTCGTAATTGGTAAGGTTGATGAATTCGTCTGTTTCTGCATTATAGGACAAAATATCGGGACGATGTTCTCCCTTATACCGTTTGCGTTGCGGAAACATCAAACTTTCCCAGCTTTCGGTAAAGATATAAGCCCCCGTTTGCGGATGCTCACTCAATTGGTGTTCGATATTAAAATAATGCTCAAAGAGCCGCTTAGGAGTGCCTCCCTCGAGGGATACGCTGAAAACCGAACTCATATTCTCCCTGGTGGAATGAAAGTAGATGGATTGCGAGTCCCACGACCAGGAATTGACCTGATCGCTCCCCTGGTGCCAGGTAAGTTGCTGTATTTCGCCGCCACCGGCAGGCATAACGTATACATTGGCATTGCGGTCCCGGGTAGAGGTGAAAGCAATCCACTCACCATCGGGCGAAAAGCGTGGAGCAGAAACTATCCCGTCCAGCGAGGTGAGCCGGTAGGCTGTCCCTCCCGAAGCAGGCACCTGCCACAGGTCATTTTCGTAAACAAAAACAATAGTTTGTCCATCGGGCGATGCCGTTGGCTGTGAAACAAAAAAAGCCTTGTCCCGGGCAATGGTTGTAAATGCAGTGATGGCCAGAAAGGCTATCACCGTTAAAGTATATTTCATGTTCATATTGTATGGGTTTAAATTTTGACGGGCTAAAATAGTAAAAAAAAGTCGGGGATATTAAAGCACTCATAAGTTAGATAATTCTGAACGAAATTTCCAGTTGAGTTGGAGATAGTCCATCCGATAGAAAAAAACTAAAACTGGTCAAAATTCGTTAAATTTGTAAAAGAATAAACCACGCATTACAATAGTTACTGACTCACAGGAGTATAATAAAGGATGTGCCCCCGCATATGTGGGGACAGGCATTTGACCGGTAAAAAGTAAATTTTAAACAGAAAGATATGGTTACTGTTATTAAAAGAGGTTCAACAAATGAGCAGATAAAAGCCGAACTGGACCGTCACGACAAGAAAAGAAAAAAGAAGGGAATTGAATTAAGTAAATATCTTGGTTCAATAAACCTTAAAGAAGATCCTTTGAAACTTCAAAAAAAATGGCGCAATGAGTGGGAATAACATTCTGCTAGACTCAAACATAGTACTTTATCTTCTTAATGGAGAACAGACCTTACTTCCTTTGCTTACAGATAAACAACTTTATGTTTCTTTTATTACTCAACTTGAAGTCCTTGGTTATAAAGGGATAAGTAAAGATGAAGCGATTCATATAAAATCGTTTTTAAAAGAATGCGTTATTGTTGATGTAAACGCGGTAATCAAAGATTTTACGATTAATTTAAGACGTAAATACTCCTTAAAACTTCCGGACAGCATAATAATGGCAACTTCATTATATCTTAATTCTCCGATAATAACAGCAGATACAGATTTTAAAAAAGTAAAGGAGTTAGATTTGCTTTTATTTGAATAATCCGGGATTCATAATTTCCGAAAGTAGTTTATGGTATCATGCAGAAAACCGGTTCCGGAAAACAAACATGATTCAAAAAACCACTTATGTTGCATACTTACCGAAAAAATCCTGGCTAAAAAACATACTCCAAAGTCAGAACAACCAGGAATCATTATCAGCAAATTACCTAATTTATCTTTGGGAACAAAGAGAGACCACAAAGTAGCAGCAAAGCAAATATCTTGAGATACCCAAAAACCAATAATGAAAATAAAAAGAAGCAGATTTAGTCTGCACATACCTCCTTCTAATTTATAATCATTCTAATCTGTATAAATTCAGGATTTCGCATTACCATCAAAAAAAATTATGCTTATCTTCGTTGGCCGTATAGCCCAAACCATCCATTTTAAAGGGATATACAGGATTAACATCCAAAAAAATGTAATAACCTGTTGATTATTAGGCAAAACAATACTTATTAGCTTTTTTATCCGATTTATATGTTAGGACTTATTGGTATCAGTTATAAATCAGCACCTTTAGAAATCAGGGAAAAATATTCATTTACTGAAGAGAGCAATCTTCAGTTTTTGCGCCAGTTACAAATAGATCCCGATTTGCTCGGGGCAGTAGTATTGTCTACCTGCAACAGGATCGAAGTTTATTTTCATTTTGAAAAGTGCAGTTCCGACAAAGCTTTCGATGCCATTTTCCGCAATCTGGAATTTTATAAAAAAACCGATGCTGAAGAGAGAAAGTATTTTTACAAATATGAAGGAGACGAGGCTACCGGGCATCTTTTCAGGGTGGTTTCGGGGTTGGAATCACTGGTATTGGGAGAAGATCAGATTGTAACCCAGGTAAAGGGATGTTTTAAAGTCAGCCTTGATAATGATTTGAGCAGTTCGGTATTAACCCGTATGTTCAACAAAGCTTTTGAGGCCGGAAAGCGCGTACGCACCGAAACAGCCATCAATCAGGGTTCGGCATCCATAAGCTCCGCAGCGGTGGAATTGCTGTTTAAACATGTTCCGGATATTCAGCAAAAAACCATCACACTGATTGGAACAGGCGTAATGGGAGAGCTGGCAGCCGTAAACCTTGTAAAGAAAGACTGTAAGTCGCTCTATATCACCAACCGCACTTATAACAAAGCGCAGGAGATGGCCTCAAAGCATGCTGTAACAGCTTTCGAAATAGAAAAACTGGAAGAGTTTCTCCCCCAGAGCGATGTAGTGATGGTAGCCACAGGAGCCCAGAACCATATCATTACAGCTGAAATGCTGGAACCCTTCATTCATGAGCGCAAGGAAAAACAAGTTTACGTGGATTTATCTGTTCCACGCAATATCAGCACAACGGTGGCCGGTTTTTCCCATGTTGAATTGTTTGCTGTTGATGATTTACAAGAGATTGTGAAGGAAACCCAGAGCAAGCGAAAAGAAGCCGTTTCAGAAGCCATGGAAATTATCAGGCTGGTAAAACATGAATTTAACGACTGGCTTTGTGCACTTGAACTAACCCCTGCCATCCTCAATATTAAAAAGAACATTCACGATATAAATGCAGGAGAACTGGAAGGTTTCCTGAAAATTAACGGAATTACCGACAACGAAATGATTTCGCGCTATGCCGATCATATTTCCAACAAGTATGCACGCCTTTTTATTCGCAACCTGAAACATGTTACAGAGAACGGAAAACAACGTGAATACATAAATGTGGTAAACCGGCTTTTTGAACTGAACGAAAAAAATGGATAACGACACCATTATCATAGGAACGCGCGGAAGCCAGCTGGCATTATACCAGGCTTACCGCGTAAGAGATGCCATTAAAAACGGGCACCCCCACCTGAATGCAGAAATAAAAATCATCAAAACCAAGGGAGACAAAATTCTTGACGTCGCTTTGTCTAAAATCGGCGACAAAGGTCTTTTCACCAAAGAACTGGAGGTTGAGCTCATCAACGGCACCATAGATCTGGCTGTGCACAGCCTCAAGGATTTGCCTACCCATTTTCCTGAAGGGCTTACCCTGGGTGGAGTGCTGGAAAGGGGCGAATTCAGAGATGCTTTGGTCCACAAAAACGGTAAAAAGTTTAAGGAACTGGACGATACCGATGTTATAGCCACTTCGAGCCTTCGGCGCAGAGCGCAGCTGCTCAGGCAAAACCCAAGTCTGAAAATTATAGACATACGCGGAAATGTAAATACACGACTTCAAAAAATGCAGGACGGTCATTGTACGGCCATGATCATGGCAGCAGCCGGCCTTCAGCGCCTGGAGCTGGGCCATCTGATTACAGAAATCCTGGAACCCGAAACCTTTATTCCTGCCGTGAGCCAGGGTGCCATTGCTATGGAAACCAGAGAAGACGATCAAAGGGTTCTTGGCGTGTTGCAATCCATTACCCATCAGCCCACGCTGCAGGCAGTAAGTGCCGAAAGAACCTTTTTGCGTATGCTCGAAGGAGGTTGCCAGGTTCCCATCGGATGTTTTACACAGGTTACACAAGACCACTTTCGCATCAAAGGCTTTATTGCCAATCTGGATGCCACCGAGGTAATTCAGGAAGAACGTTCAGGAACACCCGATCAAAGCATCGAACTGG